>CACVSR010000001.1 GCA_902756775.1 uncultured Lachnospiraceae bacterium
CAGGGACTGTTTATCATTGACGCGGGCCATTACGGGACGGAATACTGTTTCATTGATTTTATGACCCGCAAGCTGAAGGCACTGTTTCCGGACTGCGAGGTAAAAGGAGCCAAAATCATACAGCCGTTCCGGCTGGTGGGAGATGTCTATCCGGAAGAGGATTAAGACGGCCGGGCAGAGCTGTTTTTTCAAAGAGATGGGATGGTGACAGGATATGAGTGAAAAAATGTACCGGGTCCAGGCGGGAGCCGTGACCAGGGAATATCCAGCGGGAACCCCATATGGAGAGATCGTCCGGGAGATTCCGACAGAAAACGGGATGCCGGTTCTTCTTGTAATGGCAAACGGACAGCTGCGGGAGCTGCATAAACGGCTGAAGGAGGACTGTACACTCTCTCCGATCACCGCTGCAGACAGAATCGGGCAGGATACCTACCGCAGAAGCCTGAATCTTCTTTTTCTGAAAGCCGTATACGATGTGACCGGGAAAGATATTCACCGCCATGCGGTGCTGCTGTTTTCCAACGGAAACGGATATTATTACCGTCTTCCCGGAACGGATGTGACGCCGAAGCTCGCGGATGCAGTGAGAAAAAGAATGAGGGAGCTGGCGGACTTAAAGATTCCCATCCGGAAAGAAACCGTTTCGCTGAGCAAGGCCAGAAAATTTTTCCGCGACTCGGATATGCGGGAAAAGGACCGGCTGTTCCGCTACCGTCGTTCTTCCAACGTCAATATGTACCGGCTGGAGGACTATAGAAATTATTTTTACGGCTATATGGTGTGGCATACCGGGTATCTGAAGGTGTTTGACGTAACGACCTATGAGAACGGCCTGGTACTTGTTCTGCCGGATTTTTCACAGGCGCAGCCTCTTCGCCCGTTTGCGCCGTCTCCCAAGCTGTTTCAGGTGCAGAAGCAGGCGGAGGACTGGGGAAGGCAGATGGGAATCCGCGGTGTCGCGGATCTGAACGAAACCATCTGCCGCGGCGAGATGGGGCAAAAAATGCTGGTGGCCGAAGCACTGCAGGAAAGCTCTATTGCCAGGATTGCGGAGCAGATCTGTGCCAGAGACAAGGTGAAATTTGTCCTGATTGCCGGACCGTCCTCGTCCGGAAAGACTACCTTCTCCCGAAGGCTTTCCATCCAGCTGACTGCGCACGGAAAGAGACCGCATCCGCTCAGCCTGGATAATTTTTACAGAAACCGTTCGGAATGTCCCAGGGATGAAGAGGGAAATTATGATTTTGAGTGTCTGGAAGCCCTGGATCTGCCTCTGATTCGGCAGACACTGGAGAGGCTGACGGAGGGACAGGAGGTTCTTCTCCCCAGATTTGACTTTATCACCGGAGAGAGAAAGTATCCCGGAGACAAGCTGAAGCTGCAGGAGGGGGACATTCTGGTTCTGGAAGGAATTCACGGGCTGAACGCAAAGCTGAGTGATTTCCTGCCGGATGCATCAAAATTCCTGATTTATATCAGTGCGCTGACGCAGCTGAATGTGGATGAGCACAACCATATTTCCACCACGGACGGGCGGCTGCTTCGGAGGATTGTAAGGGATTACCGGACCAGGGGAACCTCCGCGCAGGAATCCATCCGTATGTGGCCCTCGGTGCGCAGGGGGGAGAACAACTATATTTTCCCGCACCAGGAAAATGCGGACGCAATTTTTAATTCAGCCTTGATTTATGAATTTTCTATATTAAAATTATACGCAGAACCGCTGCTGTTCCATATTCCGGAGAATGCGCCGGAATATCCGGAGGCAAACCGCCTTCTGAAATTTCTGGATTATTTCCTCGGCTATCCATCCGGGGATCTTCCGGAAAACTCTATTCTCAGAGAGTTTATCGGCGGTTCCTGTTTTGATGTCTGAGAAATAAAGAAACCTTTTTCCTATCAGCAGAGTATACGATCGCGGCCGGCAGGACCGAAAGGGGCCGGCTGAGGAAAGTCCGGGCTTCACAGGGCAGGATGCCGGATAACGTCCGGCGGAGGTGACTCCAGGGAAAGTGCAGCAGAAATATACCGCTGTGCCATCACAGTAAGGGTGAAAAGGCAGTGTAAGAGACTACCGACATTCTGGTGACAGGATGTGCCATGTAAACCCCATCCGAAGCAAGACCGAAAGGAAGACTATGTGGCTGCCCGCCACGTCTTCAGGTGGGTCGCTTGAGCCTGCCGGCAACGGCAGGACACAGACAGATGATCGTACAAGACATAACCCGGCTTATCGCTCTGCTGATTTTTTTGTGCCCGCCCGCAGGCGTCTGCAGAGGCAGTGTCCTCCCGTAGAACGGGACGGTTTCGGAAGGCAGGGCAGAGGAGTATGTACCATGCAGAAAATTATACTGGCTTCGGCTTCCCCCAGAAGGAAGGAGCTCCTTATTCAGGCCGGCTTTTCTCCGGAGGTAGTACCTTCGTCCGTGGAGGAAATAATCACAGGCAGGGCTCCTTCAGATACGGCGGAAGGGCTTTCCCGGATCAAGTGCCTGGATGTCGCTGAAAAAAAGAGAAGCGCCGGTCAGAGATCGGTTGTCCTGGGATCCGATACGATTGTCGTCCTGGATAACAGAATTCTCGGTAAGCCGAAGAGTCGGGAGGAAGCCTGCAAAATGCTTCACCGGCTGCAGGGAAAAAAGCATCAGGTAATTACCGGAGTGACGATTGCCCTTGTGGAGGGCGGCTCCATCCTGGAAACCGATACGTTTTCCAGCCGAACGGATGTCTGGGTTGCACCCATGTCGGAGGAGGAGATCCTTAGCTACGTAGAAACCGGAGATCCCATGGATAAAGCCGGGGCGTACGGCATTCAGGGCCCTTTTGCCAGGTTTGTCGAAAAAATTGAAGGAGATTATTACACTGTAGTCGGACTTCCGGTTGCCGCGGTTTATCGGCACCTGAAGCATTTTTTATAAAAGGGGGCTTTTATGAGGGAATTCTGGAACGATCTGACAGAACAGTTTCGCAGGCTGCGGGTGATGAGCCTCTGCTTTGCGGTTATCCTGCTGCTTCTTGGTATTTTTCTTGTTATCCGGCCCGGCGCGGCCATCCGGTTTATCTGTTTTCTGATCGGATTGTGCCTTCTGGCCTACGGTGTTTTCCTTACGGCCAATTATTTTGCGGAGCTGCGGAATACAAACGTTCTGAATCCGCTTCCCTACCGGATCATCCTTGGTGTAATCCTGCTTGTCATCGGCCTTCTGATTATTTTACACCCGGAGGGGATTATTTCTTTTGCCAGTGTTCTTCTGGCAGTTATTCTGTTTGCTTTTGCCGCTGACAGTTTTTTTGAGACCAGCCTGTTCCGGAGCTATCAGGACGGGCGGTGGTGGGTGCAGCTGGTCAGCGCTGTCATCACCACAGCGCTCGGACTGATTCTTGTTTTTGCGCCGATTGAAAGCGCGGAAATGGTGATGCGTATCGCCGGGGTCGCTATGATTTATACGGCGGTTTCCATGATTATTTCCAACATACGTCTTGCCGGGTATGCAGACAAATTCAGGGAAAATGAAGACGGCCGACAGGCCTTTCAGGAGGACGATCCGGATATTGTTGACGGAGAGGCAAGAGAGGTTCCGGACGACGAAAGTCCGAAGGACAGCTCCGCATCTGACCCCGACCCGGAGATTCTGGAGGGAGAAGTAGTAGATGAAGGTGATGACAGGTATTAGAATTCTTTACATGGAACAGAACAGGGAGGAACGAAAGAAATGCGAAAATTAAAGCATCTGCGTCATATTATGTCACCGCTGGATCTGACGGTAGAAGAAATGGATAAGCTGATGGATCTTGCCGCTGATATGGAGGTAAATCCGAAGAAGTATGCGCATGTCTGTGACGGGCTGAAGCTTGCCACCTTGTTTTATGAGCCCAGCACCCGGACAAGGATGAGTTTTGAGTCGGCAATGCTCAATATGGGAGGAAGCATCATCGGCTTTCATTCCGCCTCTTCCAGTTCTGCTACAAAGGGAGAAAGCGTGGCAGATACTATCCGCGTAGCAGGGTGTTTTGCCGATATCTGCGCCATGCGGCATCCCAAAGAGGGGGCGCCCATGGTGGCGGCCGAGGTTTCCCCGATCCCTGTCATCAATGCGGGGGATGGCGGACACCAGCATCCCACACAGACGCTGGCAGACCTGATGACCATCCGGACACTGAAGGGAAGACTGAATAACCTTACGGTGGGAATCTGCGGAGACCTGAAATTCGGGCGCACCGTCCATTCTCTGATCAGCGCGCTGGTCCGGTACACGGGCATCCGCTTTATCCTGATATCCCCGGAGGAACTGCGCATTCCCTCCTACGTGAAGGAGGAGGTGCTGAACCCCGCGGGTACGCCTTATGAAGAGGTGATCCGTCTGGAGGACGCGATTCCGAAGCTGGATATTCTTTACATGACGCGCGTGCAGAAGGAGCGTTTTTTCAATGAGGATGATTATGTCCGCATGAAGGATTTTTATATTCTGGATGAGGAAAAGATGAAGCTGGGCGGACCGGAAATGTATGTCCTGCATCCGCTACCGCGGGTCAACGAAATTTCTGTCAATGTGGATAAGGATCCGCGGGCGGCCTACTTTAAACAGGTGCATTACGGCATGTATATGAGAGAGGCACTGATGTACACACTTCTTGAGCTGGGGGAGGATCAGTAAATGTTAAATGTAGGCGCGATTGAAGAAGGCTTTGTTCTGGATCACATCAAAGCGGGAAAAGCAATGACCATTTACAAGGATCTGAAGCTGGACCAGCTGGACTGCACGGTGGCGATTATCAAGAACGCAAAAAGCAGTAAGATGGGCAAAAAGGATATTTTAAAGGTGGAGTGCCCGATCGACCAGCTGAATATGGATGTAGTGGGGTTTATCGACCACAATATCACCGTGAACATTATCAAAAACAGCAGGATCATCGCAAAGAAAAAACTGGAGCTTCCGAAAGAAATCCGGAATGTCATCCGCTGCAGGAATCCCAGATGCATTACCTCGATCGAGCAGGGGCTGGATCAGGTTTTTGTGCTGACCGACCCGGAGAAGGAGATCTACCGCTGCAAATACTGTGAAGAGAAATATCACGGAACCCACAACAAATAATGCGGGGATTACAGTGTGCTACACAGTGAATATATCCTGGGAAGTAAGGCACAGAAGTAAGGCATTTAAGAAAGTAAAACAGAAGGAACAAATCATGGATCATATTATTTCAAAACTGCTAATGTACGGTTCCCTGCCGGAGGATTCGATTCTGGTTCAGATGGGAAACATCTGCCGCGACGCGCGGGAAGAAAAAGTTCCGAAGGATGAGCTTGTGGCCAGAAGTTTCCGGGTGGTAAAAAAGATCTGCATTGTCGCCACAGACTATGGGTTTGACGAAAACCTGTGGCACAATTACCTGACCTTTCAGCTGATCACGGATGAGAATCCTTTCAGCCTGACATGCGAAAAAGTAGGAGCCAGCGAGGGAAGCGTCAATGTATTTGCCAGGAATGACTTCCGGGCTTTTATGGAGCTGTTTCACTATGATTTCACCTGGCTGGAGAACTATCTGGGAATCAGCTGCTTCTCGCAGATCCTCCACTATAAGGCGATCGTAAAGCCGGAGCTGATGTACAACAAGAATGTCAGCGAAAAAGTGCGGGAGCTCAGCCGCAGACTGGAAAAAGCCGCGGATGAAAACGAGTTCTTCGACGCGGTGACGGGCTTTTACAGAGACTACGGCGTGGGGATGTTCGGCCTGAACAAGGCCTTCCGCATTTCGTCAGATGATCACGGCAGCATAAAGTTCCACGCCATAAACAATATGGAAAAGGTGATGCTGGACGATCTGGTCGGATATGAAATCCAGAAGAAGAAGCTGGTGGACAATACCCGCGCGTTCGTAGAGGGAAAGAAGGCCAATAACTGCCTGCTGTTCGGCGATTCCGGAACGGGAAAATCCACCAGCATCAAGGCTATCGTCAATGAATTCTATCCGGACGGCCTGCGCATGATTGAGATTTACAAGCATCAGTTCAAGGATCTCTCCAATGTCATCGCGGCGATCAAAAACCGGAACTATAAATTTATTATTTACATGGATGACCTTTCCTTCGAGGAATTTGAGATCGAGTATAAATTCCTGAAGGCAGTGATTGAAGGCGGTGTGGAGACGAAGCCGGACAATGTGCTGATTTACGCGACATCCAACCGCAGGCACCTGATCAAAGAGACCTGGAGCGACAGGGATGATGTAAAGAATGAAAACGGAATGCACAAATCCGATACCATGGAGGAAAAGCTTTCGCTGGTTCACCGGTTCGGCGTAACCATCAGCTACTCCAAGCCGACTCAGCAGGAATATTTCCGGATTGTGATTCAGCTGGCAAAACGCGCCGGAATCCGCATGTCTGAGGAAGAACTGAAGGCCGGAGCCAATCAATGGGAGCTCAGCCACGGCGGCATCTCCGGAAGAACCGCGCAGCAGTATATTACCTATCTGAGCGGAGCCGCAGAAGAGGCATAAGGATGGTATAGGGATGGATTATCAGGAAGCAAGAGCCTTTATTGCCGGAAAAATATCCGGTGTTCATCTGGAGCTGGACAGAATCCGCGCGCTTCTGGATGAGCTTGGGAATCCGGAGAAGAACCTCCGGTTTCTTCATATTGCGGGGACGAACGGGAAAGGCAGCATTGCCGCCTATCTTTCCGCAGCCCTGACGCGGGCGGGATTCTGCACAGGTGTCTACACTTCTCCGGTTGTCTACACCTATGGGGAGCAGTTCCGGATAAACGGGAAGATGATTACCAGGGAAGAGTATACGCAGCTGGCAGAAAAGATGAAAAGCGCCGTGACCCATATGGAGAGGCGCGGCCTTGTCTGTCCCTCCAATTTTGAACTGGAGACGGTTCTCGCCATTCTGTTTTTTGCGGAACAGCACTGCGATTACTCAATTCTGGAATGCGGCATGGGTGGCAGGGATGACGCGACCAATGTGATTCCTGCGCCTGTTCTTGCCATATTTGCGTCCATCAGCATGGACCATACAGAATTTCTGGGACATACGCTTCCGGAAATAGCATCCGTGAAAGCAGGAATAATCAAAAAGGGCTGTATGGCAGCCGTAACATCCGGCCAGCAAAAAGAGACCAGTGATGTGCTGCAGTCAGTCTGTGATTCCCTGGGGGTTCTTCTGGTCAACGGCCATCCGGAACAGGCGGAAATTCTGGAAAACACCATAGACGGTGTGACCTTTCGCTATAAAGGTCTGCTGTTTCACACACCACTTGCCGGAAGCTGCCAGGTGGAAAACGCTGTTACTGCCTTTGAGGCGCTGAAGGTTTTGCAGAGGAAAGAACCGGAACTGACAGATGAAAAGATTCTGGAGGGGATTTCCCTGGCGGACTGGCACGGAAGATTTACCCGCATCGCGGAGAATCCGGATTTTCTTGTGGACGGAGCACATAATCCGCGCGCGGCCGATATCCTGCGGAAGTCTGTTCTGGAATGCTATCCGGACAGGCGCAGAATTTTTATTCTGGGCGTTTTTGCGGATAAGGATTACCGGGAGGTGATCCGCAGGACCTGTGATCTGGCGGATGTCCTTCTCTGTGTGGAAACACCGGACAATGAGCGGGCACTCCCGGCAGAAAAGCTTGCCGGGATCGCGGCGGAAATCTTTCCGGGGAAACCGGTTTTTGCGGAAAAGAGCATCCCGGACGCGGTCAGGCATTCCCTTGCCCTTGCCGGGCCGGAGGATCTGATTCTTTCCTTCGGTTCACTTTCCAACATCGGTGAAATCACCGGCCTTATGAAACACTTAATTTAGGTTTTACAGGCGGAACGTGCCGTTTCCGCCGTTTTCTGATATACTTCGGATGGTACGGGAGCAGGAAGCATGACAGAACTGGAAAAATACAGAGATCAGATTGATGCCATCGACAGGGACATAGTCCGTCTTTTTCACGAAAGAATGCAGGTGGTGGAAAAGGTGGCCGACTATAAAATTAAAAGCGGAAAATCTGTTTTCGATTCGCAGAGAGAACAACAGAAGATCAAGACGCTGGTGGAACTCTGTGAAAATGACTTCGAGAAGCGGGCGGTGGTGGAAATTTTTGAGCAGATTATGGCCATCAGCCGGAAAAAGCAGTATCAGCTTCTGACAGAAAACGGAGTGACGCTCCCCGTGGATTATGCTTCCACAGAGAAGCTGCATTTTCAAAATGCCAGGGTTGTCTTCCAGGGAGTGGAGGGCGCGTACAGCTTTGAGGCCATGAAAACCTTTTTTGACGATTCTATAGAAACCTCCCACGTCAGTACCTGGCGGGAGGCGATGGATCTGGTGGCCCGGCATGAAATGGACTTCGGCGTTCTTCCGATCGAGAATACCACAGCGGGAAGTGTGTCGGACATCTATGATCTCCTTCTGCACTACCATAACTATATTGTGGGCGAGCAGACCATAAAGATTGACCACATGCTGATGGCGCTGCCCGGTACCAGGCCGGAGGATATCAAAACGGTGTATTCGCACCCGCAGGGTCTTGCACAGTGTGCTCCGTGGCTGGATAAATACCATCCGGAGTGGACACGCCGGCAGGTGCTTAACACCGCCATGGCTGCCGAAAAGGTTGCCAGAGAGGGGCGCAGGGATCAGGCCGCGATTGCCAGCCGCTCTGCGGCGGAGTATTTCGGCCTGCAGATTCTTCAGGAGGGAGGAATGTCCGCGGAAAAGAACTCCACCCGCTTTATTATCCTGTCCGCCCGCCGCTGCTTTGTAAAGAGCGCCAGAAAAATCAGTATCTGCTTTGGACTTCCGCATGCCTGCGGTACACTCTACAACATTCTGTCCCACTTTATCTTTAACGGATTGAATATGTTCAAGATCGAATCCCGTCCAATTCCGGACCGGCCGTTTGAGTACCGCTTTTTTATCGACTTCGAGGGAAATCTTGCGGATCCGGCGGTAAAAAATGCCCTACGGGGCATTCAGGCAGAAGCTGTGGATCTCCGTCTGCTTGGCAACTATTAACAATGGATCCGGCTTACCTGGCATCCGCGGGTGCCGCCGGACTATGCTAATAACAAGGAGGAACGAAGGATGGCAGTGACAAATTTTGCAGCCATTCACATCGGCAGCTATGATGTTTCGCTTGAAATATATGAAATATCCAGAAAATCCGGCATCCACTGCATCGACCGTGTGGTGCATCACATGGAGCTGGGAAGAGATTCGTTTACCAATGGGAAAATCGGACCGGATCTGCTGGATGAGCTCTGCACGGTCTTAAAGGATTTTGTCCGCACGGCTTCGGCCTACCGGGTAAAAGAAATACGGATCATTGCCACCAGTGCCGTGCGGGAAGCCCAGAACGACCTGTTTGTGCTGGGGAAAATTCAGCAGACGACCGGTCTGGCTGTGCAGATTTTAAGCAATTCCGAGCAGCGTTTTCTGAGCTACAAGGCAATTGCTTCGATGGAGACACGGTTTAATGATATGATCCGGAAGGGAACGGTTATCGTGGATCTGGGAGGCGGAAGCGTACAGATGTCCGTTTTCGATAACTCCGCCCTGATCACCACGCAGAATCTGCGTATGGGAAGCCTGCGGATCCGGGAGCGGCTGCAGACACTGGATTCGCTGACTACGGATTATGAAAAGATGATCCGGCAGCTGATCCGCTATGACCTGAAGAGCTTTAAAAAAATGTACCTGAAGGACCGCAAGGTGGAAACCATCATTTTGAACGGAGACTTCCTGACGGAAGTTCTTTTCAGCGGAACCAGGTACCGCGACCGCTCCGCAAGACTCCTGTCGCGCGCGGATTTTGAAATCTGGTACAAGAGCATTGCCGGCCTGTCAGAGGAGGAACTGGCTGTCCGGTACGGTCTCACTCCGGAATTTGCCTCCCTGTTCCGTCCCTCCGCTGTGATCTACCATCAGATGGTGGAGGAGACTGACGCTTCCCTGATCTGGTTTCCGGGAACACACCTGACCAGGGGACTTGCCTACGAGTTCGCGGATGAGAACAATCTCCTGAAAATGGCCCATAATTTCGGCAATGATATTATTACGGCGGCCAGAAACATCGCAAAACGATATTCGGTCGGGAAGCCGCATATAGACAATATGGACAGGAACGCCCAGGTTCTCTTTGATGCCACGGAGTCGGTTCACGGCATGAAGTCCAGGGACCGACTGCTGCTGCGCATCGCGGTCATGCTGCATGACGTCGGAAAATACATCAGCTTCAATTATGTCAGTGAGAGCTCGTTTAACATTATCATGTCGAATGAAATTATCGGGCTTTCCCATGCGGAGCGCGAGTGCATTGCTCTTTCCGCCAGGTATATGACAGTTCCTTTCCCGCAGTATGAGGAGCTGGTGCAGGAGTCCAGCCTGAACCGGGAGCGGTATCTGAAGGTCGCCTATTTTGTCGCGATACTCCGATACGTCAACGCGCTGGACAGAAGCCATATGCAGAAGGTTCAGCAGCTGGAAGCGAAGATGAAGGATCAGACCCTGCTGCTGAAGGTGACTGTTAACGAGGATTTTACTCTGGAAAGGGGTCTGATCAGGGAAGAAGCGGAATTTTTCACAGATGTATTCGGCCTTCGCCCGGAGATTAAAGTCAGCCGGGTTGTCGGCTGATAAAGCAGGTGTTTTTAGAATATCCAGCGGACAGTACCGGGAGAAAAGGAGAGATACGATGAAGCCTGATCTGAAATCATATGAAAAGCCGGAATACTACTGGAACAGGGAGCTTTCCTGGATCCGTTTTGATGAGAGAGTGCTGCATGAAGCCATGGATGAAGCGGTCCCCCTCTTCGAGAGGCTGAAATTTCTGAGCATTACATCCTCGAATCTGGATGAATTTTACATGGTTCGTGTCGCGTCTCTGAAGGATATGATGCACTCGAACTACACCAGGGCAGACATTGCCGGCATGACCCCGGAAGAACAACTCGCCGAAATCTCCAGAGCAGCGCACCGCATGGTGAAAACACAGTACGATACGTATGTGGACGCTGTCCTGCCCAGACTGATGAACACGGGCGTCCATATTTTTCACCGGTATGAGAAGCTGACGGAGGCGCAGGCCTCCTATGTGGATTCCTATTTCGACGAGAGAATCTACCCGGTTCTGACACCGATGGCCATGGATTCCTCACGGCCGTTCCCGTTGATCCGGAATAAAACCCTGAATATCGGCGCGCTGATCCAGAAGGTGGGAGAGACAAACCGGAGAAAACGGATGTTTGCCACTGTACAGGTGCCCTCCGTCCTTCCCCGCTTTATCGAGCTTCCGGAAGAGGGCGGACAGAAAACGCTGATTCTCCTGGAGCAGATCATCGAGAGAAACATGGAGAAGCTCTTCCTGGGGTATGAGGTGGTATGTGCCTATCCCTACCGCATTATGAGGAACGCGGAGCTGGGAATTGATGAGGACGAGGCTGCCGATCTTCTGGTGGAGATCAAAAAGCAGCTGAAGAAAAGACAGTGGGGGGAGGTTATCCGCCTGGAGGTGGAGGACGGAATCGCCCCGGAGCTTCTGAATATCCTGAAGGAAGAGCTGCAGGTCCGGGAGGATGATATTTTCTATATTCCGGGTCCCGTGGATCTTACCTTCCTGATGAAGGTTTACGGGCTTCCGGGGTTTGAGGATTTTAAAATACCCGCTTACCAGCCCGCGGAAGTGCCGGCTCTGCAGAATGATGATGACATCTTTGCCAATATACGGAAGGAGGATATTTTCCTGCACCATCCTTACATGAGTTTCCAGCCGGTGGTTGATTTTGTCAAATCTGCCGCAAGGGATCCGCAGGTTCTGGCCATCAAGCAGACACTTTACCGGGTAAGCGGCAATTCTCCAATCATCGCAGCGCTGGCACAGGCAGCGGAGAATGGAAAACAGGTCACTGCGCTGGTGGAGCTGAAGGCCAGGTTTGATGAGGAACACAATATCGTCTGGGCGCAGAAACTGGAAAAAGCCGGATGCCATGTCATTTACGGACTGGTCGGACTGAAAACACACAGCAAGATCACCCTGGTGGTCCGCCAGGAGGAGGACGGCATCCGCCGGTATGTCCATCTGGGAACCGGTAACTACAACGATTCCACGGCAAAGCTCTATACAGACTGCGGTATCCTGACCTGTGACGAGAGAATCGGAGAGGATGCCACTGCCGTGTTCAATATGATTTCCGGATATTCAGAGCCGGACCGCTGGAACAGTCTTGTCGTCGCGCCTGTGTGGATGCGTAAGCGCTTTCTGTATCTGATTCAGAATGAGATCCGCTATGCCCGCGACGGACAGGAGGCGTTTATCAGGGCGAAGATGAACTCTCTGTGTGACCAGGAGATAATCGCCGCTCTTTACAGTGCTTCCGCCGCCGGCGTGAAAATTGATCTGGTTGTCCGGGGTATCTGCTGTCTGAAAACAGGAATTCCAGGAGTCAGCGACAATATCCGAGTGCGTTCTATTGTCGGAAATTTCCTGGAGCATGCCAGAATTTTCTGGTTCCACAGCGGCGGCCGGGATGAGGTGTTCATGGGCAGCGCAGACTGGATGCCCAGAAATCTGGACAAGAGGGTAGAAATTGTATTTCCTTTGTACAATCCTTCTATTAAGAAGGAAGCCATGTTGATTCTGGAGAAGCAGCTGGCGGACACGGTAAAAGCATCGGAGCTTCAGCCGGACGGTACCTATCTGAAGAAAACGGGACCGGAGGTTATTCCTTTCAATTCACAGGATTATTTCTGCAGATATGCGACCGAACAGGCAGGGAAGAAGAACCGGGAGGAGAAGGAAATGCGGACGTTTATCCCCGCGGAACCGGTCTCCTCAGACACGGAATATTACTCATGAGGACGTTAAATTACGTTCATCATTGAGTGGCTTTATTTACAAATGATTCATGGCAGCGGCATTGACAAAGAAAAACGTATGACTTACAATACGTAACAGCTTCGGGGATTGTATACAAGATTAAACAGGCAGCATTCCCGCAGCCCACTCGTGAGGTAGGATATGAAACAGAGAACCTTATCAATCCTGGTAGACAATACTGCCGGTGTTCTGTCCAGGCTTTCCGGCCTGTTCAGCAGAAGAGCCTATAACATTGACAGCATCTCCGCGGGAGTGACCGCGGATCCCAGATATACGCGGATCACAGTTGTCGCCACAGGTGATGATGATCTCGTGCTTGACCAGATTACCAATCAGGTCCGGAAGCAGGTGGATGTCCGCGATGTAAAGGTGCTGGATCCGAAAAACAGTGTCAACAGGGAACTGATGCTCATAAAAATCCGCTGCGAGGCAGAGGAAAGACAGAACGTCATTTCTTTAGCTGATGTTTTCCGTGCCAACATTATTGACGTTGGAAGACATTCTCTGATCATTGAGCTTGTAGGCGGAGCCAGCAAGCTGAGCGCCTTTCTGGAGCTTCTGGATGGATATGAGATCCTGGAGCTTGCCAGAACCGGAATTACGGGACTTTCCAGGGGCATGGAAGACGTGCGTTATCTGGAAGACCTGGAGAAGTAAGTTCCGGGACCGGGTGGTTTGACTTTTGCGTTACCCCTTTACACAGGATAACAAATATATGTTTGAATGGAGGAAATTCAAAATGGCAGCAAAAATTTATTATCAGGAAGACTGCAATCTCTCTCTGCTTGAGGGCAAAAAGATCGCCATCATCGGCTACGGCTCCCAGGGGCATGCACATGCGCTGAATCTGAAGGATTCCGGCTGCGATGTCATCGTCGGTCTGTATGAGGGCAGCAAATCCTGGAAAAAGGCAGAGGAACAGGGACTGAAGGTTTACACTGCTGCTGAGGCGGCAAAGCAGGCAGATATCATCATGATCCTGATTAATGATGAGCTGCAGGCGGCTATGTACAAGAAGGACATCGAGCCTAACCTGAAAGAGGGAGATATGCTGATGTTCGCTCACGGCTTCAATATTCACTTCAATCAGATTATCCCGCCGAAGAACGTTGATGTTACCATGATCGCTCCGAAGGCTCCCGGCCATACCGTAAGAAGCGAGTATCAGGCAGGAAAGGGAACTCCGTGTCTGGTCGCTGTCCATCAGGACTATACCGGAAAAGCACTGGATCTTGCCCTGGCTTACGGACTTGGCATCGGCGGCGCCCGTGCCGGACTTCTGGAGACAACCTTCCGTACCGAGACAGAGACCGATCTGTTCGGTGAGCAGGCTGTCCTTTGCGGCGGCGTTGTTGCTCTGATGCAGGCAGGCTTTGATACCCTGTGCGAGGCAGGTTACGATCCGAGAAACGCATACTTCGAGTGCATCCATGAGATGAAGCTGATTGTTGACCTGATCTATCAGTCCGGTTTCAAGGGCATGAGATATTCCATCTCCAATACCGCAGAGTACGGCGATTACATCACCGGACCGAAGATCGTTACCGACGAGACCAGAAAGGCTATGAAGAAGATTCTTTCCGATATCCAGGACGGTACCTTTGCAAAGGACTTCCTTCTGGACATGTCCTCCGCAGGCGGACAGGCTCACTTCAAAGCTCTTCGTCAGAAGGCTTCCGAGCATCCGTCAGAGAAGGTCGGCGAAGAAATCAGAAAACTGTACAGCTGGAATGGAGAGGACAAGCTTATCAACAATTAAGCTTTTTCTCGCGCACAGTTCCGCGATTGACAGGGGGCTTCCGGGAAACCGGGGCTCCCTTTTCTGTACCGGAGCGTTTTCCCAAAAAGGAAGGCTGGAGGAACTCTTGCGCGGCGGACAGCTGCCCGATATAATGATTGTGGCAGGGGAGGGCGTTTTGAAGAAACGGAACAACTCGTGGCTTCATAATTAGAGAGAAAACAGATTTCAAGGAGGAATATTCAGGATGGGAATGACAATGACTCAGAAGATTCTTGCGCATGCCGCGGGTCTCGATTTTGTGGAGCCCGGTCAGCTGATTGAGGCAAAGCTGGATCTTGTGCTGGGAAATGATATCACGACACCGGTCGCCATTCACGAGATGGAGCGGTTCAAGAAGCAGCAGGTCTTTGACCGGGATAAAATTGCCCTGGTGATGGATCACTTTATCCCGAACAAAGATATCAAATCAGCAGAGCACTGTAAGCAGGTCAGAGAGTTCTCCCATAAATACGAGATCACAAACTATTTTGATGTCGGACAGATGGGCATTGAGCACGCTCTGCTTCCGGAAAAGGGACTGGTTGTCGCAGGAGACGTAGTTATCGGCGCGGATTCCCATACCTGTACCTATGGCGCGCTTGGCGCATTTTCCACTGGGGTGGGAAGTACAGACATGGCAGCCGGAATGGCTACCGGAAAGGCCTGGTTCAAGGTTCCTTCTGCCATCCGGGTTGTCCTGACAGGAAAACCCGGAAAGTGGGTAAGCGGCAAGGATGTCATTCTTCATCTGATCGGTGAGATCGGCGTGGACGGCGCGCTGTACAAGTCTCTGGAATTCACCGGAGACGGAGTGGCAAATCTCTCCATGGATGACCGCCTGACCATTGCCAATATGGCCATCGAAGCCGGCGGAAAGAACGGGATTTTCCCGGTGGATGAGAAAACCGTTTCCTATCTGAAGGAGCACTCCTCCCGTCCATATCAGGTTTTCGAAGCGGATGCGGATGCGTCCTACGAGAGAACCGTAATCATTGATCTTTCAGCACTTAAGCCGACTGTTTCATTCCCGCATCTTCCGGAGAACACAAAAACGATTGATGAGGTGGGAGAGATCCCGATTGACCAGGTCGTCATCGGATCCTGTACAAACGGAAGAATCCAGGATCTCCGCGAGGCGGCTGAGATTCTGAAGGGACGTAAGGTAGCAAAGGATCTTCGCTGTATTGTCATTCCGGCCACGCAGAAGATCTATCTTCAGGCGCTGGACGAAGGGCTGATCCGGACATTCATCGAAAGCGGGGCCGTTGTCAGCACGCCTACCTGCGGTCCCTGCCTGGGCGGCTATATGGGCATACTGGCCGCGCACGAGCGCTGTGTTTCCACGACCAACCGGAATTTTGTGGGAAGAATGGGAGACGTGACTTCCGAAATTTACCTTGCGAGCCCTGCCGTTGCAGCGGCCAGCGCCATAACAGGAAAAATCAGCGCACCGTCCGAGCTTGGATTATAAGGAGGAACCGATCATGCAGGCAGAAGGAAAAGTTTTTAAATACGGCGATAATGTAGACACGGATGTAATTATCCCTGCCAGATATCTGAATTCCTCGGATCCGAAGGATCTGGCGGCACACTGTATGGAAGATATTGACAGAGATTTTATCAAAAACGTGAAGACCGGCGATATCATTGTCGCCGCAAAGAACTTCGGATGCGGATCATCCAGAGAGCATGCTCCCATTGCCATAAAAGCTGCCGGTGTAAGCTGTGTCATTGCGGAGACGTTTGCCCGGATTTTCTACCGCAATGCCATCAATATCGGACTTCCGATCATTGAATGTCCGGAGGCCGCCAGAGAGATTCAGGCCGGCGACGAGGTAAAGGTTGATTTTGACTCCGGAAGGATTTACGACGTGACCAGAAATACCAGCTATCAGGGTCAGGCGTTTCCGCCGTTTATGCAGAAAATTATCTCTGCCGGCGGACTGGTCAATTACATTAACGAAGAAAACTGACAGGAGGATGCTTTGCGGAACACAGACAGAACCGGGTTTCTTCCCGTCTCAAAAGCAGATCTGAAGGAGGATGGAATCCGTCAGCCGGATTTTGTCTATGTCTGCGGCGACGCCTATGTGGATCATCCCAGCTTTGGGAGCGCTATCATAGGGAGAGTCCTGCAGGCGCACGGCTATACGGTAGGAATGATCTGCCAGCCGGACTGGAGAGACCCCGGAAGCATCTGTGTTCTGGGAGAGCCCAGGCTCGGTTTTCTGGTGTCCTCCGGAAACATGGATTCCATGGTAAATCACTATACGGTCGCAAAAAAACATCGGAAAAGCGACGCCTACAGCCCCGGCGGGAAGATGGGATTCCGTCCGGACAGGGCGGTGACCGTCTACTGTAATCTGATCCGCCGCACCTACCGGCACACGCCGGTTATTATCGGTGGAATTGAGGCGAGCCTTCGGCGTTTTGCCCATTACGATTACTGGTCTGACACGGTACGCCGATCCATTCTGCTGGAATCCGGAGCGGATCTGATCTCCTACGGTATGGGCGAAAAAAGTATCGTGGAAATTGCGGATGCCCTGGATGCCGGTATTTCGGTGCATGACATCTCCTATATCGACGGGACTGTTTACAAGACCAGGGATGAGGCCGGGATTTATGACGCGGTAAGACTCCCCGACTTTGAGGAAATTTCTGCAGACCGGGTTCTCTACGCGAAGAGCGTGCGTCTGCAGTACGAAAATACCGATCCGTTTCAGGCAAAGCGCCTGTATGAGGCCTATGGAGGGAAAACCTTTGTGGTTCAGAATCCTCCTCAGAAGCCGCTGACCACCATGGAAATGGATGATATCTATGCCCTTCCCTACATGCGCAGGGCGCATCCCATGTATGACACAGAGGGAGGGGTTCCCGCACTGAAGGAGGTCCGTTTCAGTCTGACATCTAACCGCGGCTGCTTCGGCGGCTGCAATTTCTGTGCCATCACCTTTCACGAGGGAAGGATTGTGCAGGCCAGAAGCCACGAATCTATTCTCCGGGAAGCGGAAGAGTTTCTGAAGGATCCTGAATTTAAGGGATATATTCATGATGTGGGAGGGCCAACGGCGGAATTCCGGGGTCCTGCCTGTGAAAAGCAGCGGACAAAGGGAGCCTGCAGAAACCGCCAGTGCCTGTTCCCGGAGTGCTGTAAAAATCTTATTGTGGATCACAGTGATTACCGGAAACTGCTGCGTGAACTGCGGACGCTTCCGGGAGTAAAAAAAGTTTTTGTGCGTTCCGGTTTTCGTTTTGATTACCTGATGGCGGATCCCGACCGGAGCTTTCTTAAGGAACTCTGCCAGTATCATGTAAGCGGTCAGCTTCGGGTTGCCCCCGAACATATTTCCAACCGTGTGCTGCAGGAAATGGGAAAACCACGGACTGAGGTCTACCGCTCCTTTGTAGAAGAATTTGAGAAAATCAACAGAGAGCTGGGACTGAAACAGTATATTGTGCCCTATCTGATGTCATCCCATCCGGGAAGCACGCTGGAGGACGCGGTCGCGCTGGCGGAATATCTCCGCGACCTCGGATATATGCCGGAGCAGGTACAGGATTTTTATCCCACGCCCGGAACAGTTTCCACCTGCATGTACTACACAGGAATTGATCCCCGGACAATGAAAAAGGTCTACGTGGCGGTAAATCCTCATGAAAAGGCGATGCAGCGCGCGCTGATCCAGTACCGGGATCCGGATAACTATGAACTGGTGAAGGAGGCGCTTCTGCGTTCCGGACGCAGGGATCTGATCGGGTTTGACCGTCATTGCCTGATTCCTCCGCGGAAAATCGCGCGGCCAGCAGGGGAAGGGCAGAAAAAGAGCCGGCAGAGGCTGAAAGCACAGGGACAGAATCAGCACGGCGGACCGAAGATCAGGCTTGAACCACAGAGCCGGAAAAAGCGGAAAGAGACCATGATACCGGAAAGAGACTCTAATGCCGGAAGAAGCAGTAAAAGAGTTTTACACCGGAAGAAAGACTGAAAGAGGAGTTCATCTATGCATCTGTCCAGGCATCCGTTTAAGGAATTGCTGGAAGATTGTCCGGTAATTGCCGCGGTAAAAAGCGAGGAAGGGCTGCAGCGAAGCCTGCAGTCAGACAGTGGCATTATTTTTATTCTTCATGGAGATCTCTGTGGCATCGGGGAAATTGTGCGCCGTGTCCATGACGCCGGAAAAACCGCGATGGTACACACCGACCTGATCAGCGGGCTATCCGGCAAGGATATCTGTGCGGTCGATTACCTCCGGAACGAGACCGGGGCGGACGGCATCATCTCCACAAAGCCGTCCATGGTGCGCCATGCCGGCGAAATCGGCATGTACTCTGTCCTTCGGGTTTTTCTTCTGGATTCCATGGCGTACGAAAATATTTCCAGACAGAGCCAGCAGGCACGCCCGGACTGCATCGAGGTTCTTCCCGGACTGATGCCAAAGGTGATCTGCCGGATTGTCGGACAGGAACAGATACCGGTTATCGCGGGAGGGCTGGTGTCCGACAAGGAGGATATCATGAATGCGCTGCAGGCGGGTGCGGTGTCGGTGTCCACAACAAAGGAAGAGCTGTGGTTCGTCTGAAACGTGAAACAGATTCATTTTGTAAACCTATGATATTCAGCGGTCAGGAAAAAAGAATTCTTTAGTTATATTTTACATTGAAGTTCACAGAAAAATTTCTTATCATACAGGGTAAATGTTTATTTACCCGGCGCAAGAGGCAGAACAGGAAGATACGGAAAGAGGGGCACGATGGGCGAACTGATTCTTGAGATGAAAAATATTACCAAGACATTCGGTTCTGTCATTGCAAACCAGGATGTCTGCCTGAAGGTGTACGCAAAAGAAATTCACGCCTTGCTGGGAGAAAACGGGGCAGGAAAAAGCACGCTGATGAATGTTCTGACCGGCATTTACCGGCCGGACAGCGGTCAGATTTTCTGTCACGGGAAAGAGGTCTCCGTCAATTCCCCGAAGGATGCGGTCGATCTGGGGATCGGAATGGTCCATCAGCATTTCCGGCTGATTCCCACACTGACAGTCGCCGAAAATATATCCCTTTACACAGAAAAAAAAGGATTTTTGCTGAATCCGGCTAAAATGCAGAAACGGATCGCCGAGTGCTCCCGAAGCTTTAATCTGGAGGTGGATCCGGCGGCTGTTGTCTGGCAGCTTTCGGTGGGAGAACAGCAGAGGGTGGAGATCGTCAAACTTCTTTATCACGGGGCGGAGATCCTTATTTTGGACGAGCCTTCTGCCGTGCTGACGCCACAGGAAGCGCAGGATATGTTTAATGTCCTGCGGAAAATGGCTGACAGCGGTAAGGCGGTGATCGTCATTTCCCATAAGATGAACGAGGTTCTGAACAACGCGGACCGGATTACCGTCCTGAAGGACGGGCGCATGGAGGACACCATGGTGCGCAAGGACGCTACGCTGGACCGTCTCACCAGAGCCGTTGTGGGAAAACAGGATTACAAGGAACATTTCCGAACACAAAAAAATATCAGTCCGGATGTGGTGTTTTCCATGGAACATGTCTGTGCGAAAAATGACCGCAATCTGGACGAGTTAAAAGACATTTCTTTTGATATCAGAAGGGGCGAGATCTTTGGAATTGCCGGTGTTGCCGGAAACGGCCAGCGGGAGCTTTCGGAGGTAATCGCCGGACTGAGACCTGTCACCTCAGGAAAAATTATGGCGGACGGAGCGGATCTTACCTGCGCGTCAGCCAGGGAACGCAGGGAAAAGGGAATTGCCCTGATTCCGGAGGACCGTCTGGAAACCGGACTTGTGCCCGACCTGAATTTTTCCGAAAATATTATTCTTACCCGTTATTCTTCTTCCCGGTACAGCCGGAAAGGTTTTCTGCGATTTGACCGGATGCGCCGGGATGCGGAGGACTATACAAAAGAATATGAGATCCGTCACGGGGGATTCGATCTTCCGGTCGGGCTGATGTCCGGAGGAAATCAGCAGAAGCTTCTTCTTGCAAGGGAAGTTTCCGGAAATCCGAAGCTGATTGTCGCCGCCTATCCTGTGCGGGGACTGGATATCGGAGCCGCGGACATGATACGGCAGATTCTGCTGCAGCAGAGTGAAAAAGGAACCTCCGTTCTCTTTATCTCGGAGGAGCTGGACGAAATTTTCCACATGTGCGACAGAATCGGCGTGCTCTGCGACGGAGAACTGATGGGAATCCGGAACACATCGGAAACAGATGTCTTCGAGATCGGACAGATGATGGCAGGCGAGAGAAAGAACAGCGAAAAGGAGGCGTCTTCCTATGCGTAAATTCCGCTATGAAAAACGAACAGACGTCTCAATGGCGCGGAAAATCCTGAATCCTGTATTTTTTGTTCTGCTTGCCTTCCTGTTCTGTGCGCTGCTGCTGGGAGCCATGGGGTTCAGTCCCTTTGCCGTATACGGGAAGATGATCAGTACCATCTTCTCCCTGCGCGGTCTTACCCGGAGCATAGAGGCCGGCCTTCCCCTGATGTTTACAGGACTTGCCGTTGCGCTCGGCTACCGGATGAACCTGAATAATATCGGAGCGGACGGGCAGTACGCGCTGGGAGCTATTTTCTGCGCAGGCTTCGGTCTGTATGGTCCGCCTATGCCGGCCGTGCTGAAAATCATTGTGATGTTCGCGGCAGCCATGCTGGGCGGCGCTCTGGCCGCCTGTATTGCCGCCGTTCCCAGAGCACTTTGGAATGTCAGCGAGACTATCCTTACTATGATGCTGAACTATGTATTCCTGAATGTCCTGAACTATCTGATGTATGGGCCATGGAAGGAATTGAACCAGATGGTTGCGCAGACAAGGGAGATCGACAGCTCTTTGTGGCTTCCGGAATTCGGTAATACAGGGATCAGTCTGGCACTGCTGATTGCTGTAGCAATCGCATTTCTGCTCTGGTTTCTTCTGAAGAAAACCACCTGGGGCTACCAGATGGAGGTCATCCGCCGCAGTCCCCGCGCCGCGGAGTACGCCGGCATGTCCGTTAAGAAAAATATCATTTCTACTCTCTGCCTGAGCGGGGCGATTGCCGGTCTTGCCGGGTTTGCAGAGGTGAACGGTGTCCTTCACCGTGTGCAGGCGGATCTTCCGAATAATGCCGGCTACACCGGTATTGTCATCGCGTTTCTGGCCTACCTGAATCCGCTCTCCACGGTTTTGGTGGCGTTCCTTTTAGGGGCACTTCAGATCAGTGCAGTGGCTGTTCAGATTACCGGCGTTCCCTCACAGGTGGCGACCATGATTCAGGGAAGTATCATGCTCTTTGTCATTGCGGGAGAGTTCTTTATCCGGTACCGGCTGGTGAAGGTACAGAAAGGAGAGGCGGCATGAGCAGCACACTTCTGATTTCTATCCTGTCCATGGCGGTACTGTATGCGGTTTCTGTTCTGTACGGTGCTGTCGGGGAAATCTTCGCGGAGAAGGCCGGCGTCATGAACCTCGGTCTGGAGGGGATTATGCTGATGGGAGCCGTATCGGGCTATCTGGTGGCTGTCAATCAGAAGAATCTCGGTCTGGCTATGTTGACAGTCGTTCTTGTGGGCGCCGTTCTTGGACTGATTTTCGCGTTTCTGACCATCACTCTGCAGGCAGACCAGACGGTGGCGGGAATGGCCATGCTTACCTTCAGTACAGGCATGAGCGGGTTTATCGGAAAGAGTGTAAGCGGGGTAAATGCGAATCTTGCTTTCGAGGCGATTTCCATACCGGGGCTCTGCCGCATTCCGATCCTGGGTCCTGTTCTGTTCCAGCAGAATATACTGGTTTACCTGATGTATTTTATCATTCCCCTGTCAGTGTTTTATATCAATCACACCAGACCGGGGATGATTCTCCGTGCTCTTGGGGAAAACCCGGCCGCGCTGGACAGCGCAGGCTATAACGTCTTTGCACTGCGCTATGCGTATGTGGTTTTCGGTTCCGTCATGACGGCGGTAGGGGGCGCCTTTGTCTCCCTTGCCTATACCAATTTCTGGAGTGACGGCATGACGAGCGGCAAGGGCTGGATTGCCTTTGCCCTGGTTGTATTTTCCTCCTGGAATCCGCTGACTGCCGTGTTCGGAGGGCTTCTCTTCGGGGCGATCAGCGCCATTGGCGTGGATATCCAGACACTTTTCCCGGCGATTCCGTCGCAGATTTTTGCGACGCTGCCATACATTGCAACGATTATCGCACTTGTTTTCACCACGGGGAATTTCCGTAACCGGAGATCGGCCGCTCCCGCGGCTCTCACCATTCCCTATGACCGTGAAAAGAGGTAAGGCAGGCTGCTCCCCTGCGGAAGGGGAAACTTATTCACATCATCAGGAGGAAGGTAAAAAATGCGAATGAAGACAAGAATGATCAGCCTCTGCGCCATTGCCGGCATGACAGCACTGAGTCTGGCCGGTTGCAGTGAAGCTGCCGTTTCGGGGAACAGCTCTGCAGCGTCCGAGAGTACATCGGAAGCTGCATCCTCATCTGAAAATGCGGTCAGCGCAGGTTCAGCAGCGGTGTCAACCGTAGCAACATCTGGTGGCAGCTCCGCGTCGGGCATCAATCAGATCCCGGAGGAGACGGAAGAAGCTTCCGCGGAAAATGTTGATTTTTCCTCATTCAAAATCGGTGAGATCGAATCTTATGTGGTAAACGACGGCGGATGGTGCCAGGCGACACACAACAGCATTCTGAGCGCCATGAACGATCTGGGCATCCCGGAGGACAACCTGATTACACTGGAGAGTATCGACGACACAGATCAGGCATCCGTAAAGGAAGCAGCGGAGCAGCTGGTAGACCAGGGATGTAACCTGATTATCGGCGCATCTACCGGATATTCTTCCTATCTTCCGGAAATTGCCGAAAAGAATCCGGATGTCATTTTTGCACAGTGGGGCAACAAGGTGGATGGCCTTGTCGGATATGAGATCCGCAGCTACGAGGGCATGTTCCTGGCCGGTTATGCCTGCGAGCTTCTTTCTCAGGATCAGAATACAGAGCTAGGATATTCCGCTTCTTATAATGAGTTTTCCGTGCGCACGGCTATCAATGCCTACGCGCTTGGCGCGAAATACGCAAATGCAGATGCAAAAGTAAAGGTAGCCTCCGCGGCTTCATGGTACGACATCGACAAGGAGACCCAGTGTGCGCAGTCTCTGATTGATTCCGGAATTAAATACATGGGTATGGAAGCCTCTTCTCCAGCTATTCCGGAGACCTGCGAAAAGAACGGCGCTTTTGTGGTAGGTTATCACAACGATATGTCAAGTCTGGCACCCAAAGCCGTCCTGGTATCCTTCGAGTGGAATTTTGCTCCGATCTTCAAGAGCATCATCACCCGTACTGCGGAAAAGACAGCTACCCCGGATGATTTCTATTACTGGGGTGGAGACTGCTCCAGGCTTTCTGATTTCGCGGACTTCGTTCCGGAGGATGTTGTTCAGAAGGTAACCGATCTGAAGAGCAAATTGGAATCCGGTGAGGTTCAGGTCTATGCCGGCGAGCTGAAGGACAATCAGGGTAACGTCCTGGTAAAAGAGGGACAGGTTATGTCTGATGAAGACATCATCCAGCAGAATTTCTTTGTCGATAATGTAGAGACATCCTGGACGGTGCAGTAAGCCGCAGAGCACGCTGACGGAAAAACAATCGCTTCGTATTTAAGCAGGGCGGACGGAGAACCGGTTGAAATCTCAGATTTTCTTTCGGACCGTCCGCTTTTTTAAGAAGGTTCCGTTTTCCGTCTCTATGGCGGGAGTAATCCATGAGTAAAGGGAGAGGGCAGAAAACATGCTGTCTTTCTGTACTGCGGAGGAAACAGGCGGAACCGGGTAAAATATAAGAAACAGGAGGAATTATGGACGCAAAAAAATTTCTTGAGCTCTATGAGAGAGGAACAACCGGAAAACAGATATCCAAGAATGAGTGGGATATGGAGTACATCGTCGAAAATGTCATGGACATGGTAGACAAATATGATCTGAGCTGGGACAAACAGGTGATCATTCCCCAGGATGACGATCTGCTGGACCGCCTGTTCCGCGCATCCCGTGAGCTGATTCTGCAGAACGGAATCTACAATATGACGACCGGCCGCATTATGACCCTGACAGAAGAGGAAGTGGATGAGGGCATCGCCAACATGAAGCAGGAGCTTGTCATGGGTGAGGGAAAGGACGCCTACACACTCCGGCCAAGAAAAATCGAGGATACTGCAGAGCCCTGTGTGTGGGCCGGAAATCCGGGAGCCCCCACTCCGGAAAGGCTGTATCTTCCGATTCTTCAGAGCGTGGCAAAAGAGCCTGTGGTAGATCTTCTTACCTGCGGTTCTCTGATTGACGTAGACGGATACCCGGTAAAGAGCGGCGGCCCGACAGAGGTTATGGCTGTGCGCCGCGAGATGAAATATCTGCACCAGGCCCTGGAGGAGGCCGGACGCCCCGGCATGGGACTTCTTGCCGCCGAGAGCGCTGTAACAGCTGTCGGCGATTATGCAGCGACGGCAGACCGCTATCTGCGCCCCTGCGATTCTCACCTGGTAGCGCTGTTCAACGAGCTGATTATGGATGACGGAAACCTGGTGCGCGCGGCAAATTCCATCGATTACGGAGTCCGCAACGCTTCCCTGGCCTGCACCATGGTCGGCGGACTTGGCGGAGATGCGCCGGGTAGCTGCCTGATTATGATGGCGTCCATGATGGCAGCCAACCAGTTTGCTATCGCCGACTACCACCTCTGCCATCCGATTCATATTAATGATGTGGCGACCTCTGCCAGAAGCTGCCTGTGGCTGCAGTCCGTGCTGTGCCAGTCGTTTGCCAAGAACGCACCATGCATTATCGTGTGCGATATCTGGCCGGCCAGCGGTGCCATGACCAAAGAGCTTCTGTATGAAGTAGCGGCAAATTCCATTGTCGTAACGGTTTCCGGCGGACATCTGGAGGGACTCGGCTCCGCAAACGGACGGGTACCGAACGGAACCGGACTGGAGTGCCGTCTGATGGGAGAAGTCGGAAAAGCTGTCGCACGCCAGGGAATGACCCGCGCGGAGGCAAATGACATTGTCCTGAAACTCCTTCCGAAATATGAGTACATTTTCGGCAAAAAAGACGGTAATCCGGGAGTAAGCTTTGATAAAGCCTACAATATGGACACCATTGAGCCGCTTCCGGAATGGCAGGCCATGTATGACGAGGTAAAGGAAGAACTTCGCCAGATGGGCATCAAATTCTGATCTGACTGAAAAGGCCGCTTTTTCCCCGACGTAACAGATGGAGGAAGAAGCGGTTTTTTGTTGACAAAAGAGACTGCCGTTCTTTATACGCAGGGAACGTCGGCCGGGTCTTCCGGGACAACAGAAAAGGCGCAAAGATGAAGAAAAACAGAGAGAAGAAAGAAGGGAGCCAGTCATGGCAGAAAAGACAAATCTTGCCTTAAGAAACAGCGTGATGTATATGGTGTTTGTCCGCAATTATTCCAGGGAGGGGACGTTCCGCCGTCTGCAGGAGGATCTGCCGCGCATCCAGTCGCTGGGCGTGGATTATATCTGGCTTCTTCCGATCCAGCCCCTGGGCGTGAAGAACCGGAAAGGAACCCTGGGATCTCCCTATGCGATCCGGGACTACCGGGCGGTCAACCCGGAATACGGAACCATGGAGGATTTGAGGGCATTGACCGATGCCGTTCACGATCTCGGAATGAAATGCATTCTGGACATTGTGTATAACCACACATCCCCGGACTCCGTACTCGCTTTCGAGCATCCGGACTGGTTTTACCACAAGGAGGATGGAAGCCTGGGAAACCGGATCGGGGATTGGTCGGATATTGTTGACCTGGATTACTCCCATCCGGAGCTCTGGGATTACCAGATTGAAACCCTGAAGATGTGGGCAAAATATTTCGACGGGTTCCGCTGCGATGTTGCGCCTATGGTTCCGCTTTCCTTCTGGCTGAAGGCAAGAGAAGAGGTGGAAAAGGTTCATCCCGGAATGGTGTGGATCGCAGAATCAGTGGAACCGCGTTTTATCCTCTGGAACCGGGAGAAGGGAATACCGGTATCCTCCGACAGCGAACTGTATCAGGCGTTTGACATCTGTTACGATTACGATATCAGCAAAGAAATGTGCGACGCTATGCTGGGGCGCGCCCCGCTGTCTGTCTATCTGGAAGCTATGAACCGCCAGGAATGGATCTACGGTCAGAACTACATCAAGCTGCGTAATCTGGAAAACCACGACCGGAACCGGGCGGCCGCGCTGATTCCTGATGAACAGGCGCTCCGGAGCTGGACCGCTTTCCTGTATTTTGCCAGGGGAACCACCCTGCTGTATGCCGGACAGGAGAAGGGAGTAACCCATCACCCATCCCTGTTTGACAGGGACACCGTGGACTGGAAGGGTACGGCAGACCTGACAGACGAAATCCGCCTGCTCTCCGGGCTGAAGAGAAACGAAAGCATCTTCCGTGAGGGAGCCTTCTCTGTCAGCACCCCTGACGAGAAGAACATTGTCGCTGTCTATGCCGGTAAAGAAGAAAAGCTGACCGGGATTTTTCCTCTTCACGGGGCTGCCTCCGTTTCCGTACAGCTTCCGGACGGCACGTACCGGAACGAGTACACCGGTAAGAATGTCGATGTCTATGAAAATGTGATCACGACAGACGGGGTGCCTGTGATTATCCGGACCTGAGGGAGTTCCTGGTTTCCATACATGACCCATACATGGGTAGGGTAGGGTAGGGGGACGTAACAGAACTTGTTCTACACATCCCCCGATATTTATGTTAAAATGAGTTCCCGGTACTCTGTGTCTGAAAGAGAGTAGACAAGGAGCACCTATGGATCAAAAAGATATGCGCAGCATCAGGGACATTCCGGCACAGGAGCGTCCCTATGAAAAATGTCTGAAGCACGGGGCTGCGGCACTTACAGACGCGGAGCTGCTGGCTGTGGTTCTGCGCTGCGGAACCCGCGGATGTTCCTCCGTGGAACTGGCGCGGCAGCTGTTAAGCCTCTGCCCCTACGAGGGTGGGCTGACTGGTATTCTGCATCTGAAGCCGGAACAGCTGAAAACACTTCCCGGCATCGGAGAGGTCAAGGCGGTTCAGATTCTGTGCATCGGAGAGCTCTCCCGAAGAATTTCCGGGAGAGAAGCAAAAAAGAAGCTGGATTTTCACAATTCCAAAACAATAGCGGAGTATTATATGGAAGACATGCGTCATCTGGAACAGGAGGTTGTTCTGTGCATGATGCTGGATTCCAGGAATCAGCTTCTGGGAGAAGTGGAAGTCAGCAGAGGAACGGTAAACTGTTCCCTGCTTTCGCCACGCGAGGTGTTCATCGCCGCGCTGGAGTATCATGCGGTCCGGATTATTCTGGTGCATAATCATCCCAGCGGGAGCGCGCAGCCAAGCAGGGAGGATATCGAAGTGACCAGGCGGATTGCCGCGGAAGGGGAGAGCCTAGGCATTACGCTTCTGGATCACATAGTGATCGGAGACAGAGAATACGTCAGTATTCTGCCGGAAATTGCAGAGGGCAGCTGCGGGACGTGTTCTGACAGATAAGGGGTATTTCATTCATGCGTTTGGAAAATTCCTACGGGATTGATCTCGGAACCGGTATGGTAAAGATCTATGACCAGAAAGCAGATCATATCACACAGGAAAGCACCATGATTGCTCTTCGGAATGGAAATCAGGTTTTTGCTGTCGGCAATGACGCGTACTCTATGTTTGAGAAGGCACCGGCCGATGTCCGGATCATCCGTCCGGTCAGCAACGGCCGGATCAATGACATTCTGATGACGGAGGCGGTTCTGCACACTCTTCTGCGGCGGAACACTACCTACACAGGTTCCCGTCCGACCCTTTATTTCTCTGTTCCCATGGATTTGACAGAAATTGAAAAAAGAGCCTATGCCTCAATCGCCCAGAAGGGCCGGCTGCGCCGCTCACGTGTTTTTCTGGTGGAAAAGCCCATAGCGGATGCTATTGCTGTCGGCGTCCCTCTCCATCACACGAAGGGAACCATGATTATCAACCTGGGTGCGCAGAGCACGGAGCTTTCTGTGCTGGCGGATGAAAGGGTCATCATCAACCGGCTGGTTCCTATCGGCGGCATGCAGTTTGACCAGGCCGTCCGCGAGGGCGTTCTTCATAAAAACAATTTTATGATCAGCAGCAGAACGGCACAGAGGCTGAAGTTCGTGCTTACGGATTTCCGCCAGGAGCCGAGCGAGGGCAGAAAGGTTTACGGACTGGACCGGAGCAGCGGTCTTCCGCGGGACGGCATTGTTTCCGCCCACACAGTGACGCGGATGGTTCGTCACGAATGCCTTCTGCTGGCGGATGAAATCCGGAAGTTTATTGACCGCATCCCTCCCCAGGTGCAGGAAAGCATCCGGAGGGACGGCATTATCCTGACCGGCGGAAGCGCCAGAATACCAGGCATTGACCAGTATTTCCGCAGCCAGCTGGAGTATCCGGTTAGGATTTCCCAGTATTACGGGATGAGTACCATCCAGGGCATCCGGATTCTGATCCGCCGCCCGGAAATGAGGCACTGGGCGATTGACCCTTCCAGAAACACGGTATGAGAAAATCCGGAACGACCGGTACGAGGGTTCTATGAATAAAAAGAATCATCTGATGAAAAATAAACATATTCTTGCTGTTCTGATTATTGCCTGCATCTGTCTGATTGCGGCTACCGCCTCCAGCCTGCTCCCTGTGGCGCCGGTCCGGAGTGTCTTTCAGACGATTGTCAGTCCGCTGCAGAACGGAATCAGCAGAGCCGGGAGCTTTCTGGCCGGCCAGCAGTCTGCCCGCAAAAGCACCGAGGAGCTGACACAGGAAAATCAACAGCTGCAGAGCAGAGTTGCCCAGCTGGAGGAGCAGAATACGCTTCTGACAGAGGACACCCAGGAATTGGAAAAGCTGCAGACTCTCTATAAGCTGGACAAAAGCTACGCGGATTATGACAAGGTCGCCGCACAGGTCATTGCCAGCGAATCCGGAAGCTGGTTCTCTTCCTTTACGATCAACCGCGGAAGCAGCGACGGCATAGAGACGGGGATGAATGTCCTTGCGGACGGAGGGCTTGTCGGGATTGTCACGGAAACCGGCAGACACTGGGCGACCGTGCGCAGCATCATCGACGACTCGAATAATGTCAGCGCGACAATTTTAAGTACACAGGACAACTGCATTGTCTCCGGGAGCCTGGATCTGATCCGGCAGAATAAAATGGAGCTGTCCGAGCTGGTGACAGACAACGACGTGGTTGCCGGTTCCAAGGTGGTTACTTCATACATCAGCGACAAGTATCTTCCGGGAATCCTGATCGGCTATGTCGATACGATTAAGGAGGATGCCAACCATCTGCAGAAAACCGGTACGGTTATCCCGGCTGTGGACTTCCGGCATATCACAGATGTCCTGGTCATTCAGACCACTAAGAGGACGGCAGATAACGAAAGTGCAGACGGAGAAAAGGCCGGCGGAAATGCCGCAGAGTCTGTTCGCAGCACATCCGGCGCGGCAGCGGACTCCCGGATTTCCGCACAGGCCGGTACGGAGGGAACTCCATGAGAAAGATACTTACCTTTAGTCTGTTCATCCTGTGCACGTTCCTTCTGCAGAGCACCTGGCCGGTGGTCATCCGGATCGGCTATGTGCCGGACATGCTGCTGATTCTTGTGGTGTCCATGGCCTTTATGAGAGGCCGGAGATCCGGCATGCTGTTCGGCATGATCTGCGGCATTCTGGCAGATCTCTGCTATATGCCTTTTCTGGGATTTTCGGCGCTTCTGTTTACCCTGACAGGTTATCTGGCAGGCGGAACCTTTGATGTTTTTTTTAGTGAAAATGTAAAGCTTCCCATGGTTATGGCGGCCGCCGGAGAGTTTGTGTACCGTCTGACATACTATCTGGTATTTTCTCTGAAGCATGGCCGTCAGAGCTTTTTCCCCAGCCTGATCGGAACCATGCTTCCGCAGGCAGTGCTGACCATGCTTCTGACTATTCCGCTTTATGGTGTTTTTTATTTCTTCAACAGGAAAATTGCGGTTCATGAACTGGAGGAACAACAGTCACCTTGGTTAAGAAAGTAATTCACGCATTACAGAAGTTTTTTTCCAGACGTTCCCTGATCCTTCTGCTGATTTCCTTCAGCATGTCGGCGGCTCTTGTGGCGCGTCTGTTTGACCTGCAGGTCATAAGCGGGGCAGATTACGCAGATAATTATACGGTAAAGACGACAAAGACCAGGACTTTGAAAAGCAGCCGCGGAAATATCTATGACTGCAACGGAAAGCTTCTTGCCTACAATAAGCTGGCAAACTGCGTGACTATAGAAGACAATGAGTCTTATAATACCATGCGGGAGAAAAATCTCTCCCTGAACGGAGAAATCTACCGGCTCACAAAAATGATCCGGGACAACGGGGACACACTGACGCAGGATTTTCATATCACCCTGAATGCCGACGGAAACTATGCGTTTGATACCAAAAATGACACAACACTGAACCGTTTCCGCGCGGATATTTACGGGTATAAGACGGTGGATGAGCTCTCTGCGAAGGAAAGAGACGCGGACGCGGATAAAATCATGTCCGATCTCTGCAGCGAGGACTATTACGGCCTTGTCTACGACCCGCCTTTTACCGTGCAGGAACTGCAGGACAGCGGCCTTCCATCAGAGCTGACGAAGCAGGAGATGCTGGATATCTGCATCGTCCGCTACCAGCTTAGTCTGATCAGTTTTCAGCGCTACATGCAGGTGACGGTCGCTAAGGATGTTTCAGATAAAACGGTGGCCAATGTAAAGGAAAACAGCGACACCCTGCCGGGTGTTGATATTGCGGAAGATTACATCCGCGTTTATACGACGGATGCATCTATGGGACCGGTTCTCGGCTACACGGGGGCACCCTCCCAGGAGGAGCTGGATGAGCTTTCCAAGACCAGTGACCAGTATTCCAGCACCTCTGTAATCGGTAAGGCCGGAATTGAAAAATCCATGGAAAGTGTTCTGCAGGGAACCAACGGAAGCGAAGAGGTTGTCGTGGACAACCTGGGTCGTGTACTGTCCGAGAATACCGATTCCAAGGTGGATCCTGTCCAGGGGAAGGATGTGTATCTGACCATTGACTCCGACCTGCAGTCCGCTATCTATAAAATTCTGGAGCAGCGGATTGCCGGAATTCTGGCGCTGACAATCGTGAACGAAAAAAGCGTGGATCTCACAGACTGGGATCAGACGCAGTTTATTCCGATTCCCATTTATAACGTCTATTTTGCGCTCCTGGATAATAACGTCATCGACGTTACCAGGTTCAGCAAGGCGGATGCCACCGAAACGGAAAAGGACGCCTACAGCAAAATGCAGGACAAGGGCAGCCAGGTCATCAGCTGGATGCTTTCGGAGCTTTCCTCGGACAGCCCGAAAAACCAGAGCTCTCTCTCCGATGAGCAGCAGAAGTACATGAGCTATCTGTACGGCACTTTTCTGACTTCCGAAGAGGGGGTTGTCAACACTTCTCTGATTGACTCGGCAAATGATGTCTACCAGGCATACACCACAGACGGTTCGGTCAGCCTGAAGGCTCTTCTGACCGAGGCGGTGAACAACAACTGGATTGATCTCAGCAAGCTGGATAATGTCTCGGATGAATATCTTACCTCGGATGAAATTTACCAGGCCGTTTTGAATTACATCCGGGATCATCTGCTTTCGGACACAGGGTTCCAGAAGCTGCTTTACAAATATCTTCTGCAGGAGGATACGCTGAGCCCGGATGCAATCGTAAAGATGCTTTATGAGCAGGGCGTGCTCTCCGCGGACAATGATCAGGATTACGCTTCGTTCCAGGCAGGAAATCTGTCCGCCAGTGATTTTATGATTGCCAAGATCAGGGAACTGGAAATCACTCCGGCACAGCTGGCACTGGACACCTGCTCCGGCTCCATGGTCGTCACAGATCCGGACACCGGGGCGGTAAAAGCCTGTGTGACCTATCCCGGTTACGATAACAACCGGCTTTCCAATAACATGGACACGGACTATTACTATCAGCTGACCGTGGATAAATCCTCGCCCTTCTACAACAAGGCGACCCAGCAGCTGACTGCTCCAGGTTCCACCTACAAGCCCGTGGTTGCGGCGGCAGGACTGGAGGAAGGAGTCATTGACTCCTCCACCCTTGTCAACTGTACCGGTGTTTTCGGTGAGGGCTTTCTGGACGAGGGAGATTATGTCCACTGCTGGTACACATCCGGACATGGAAATCTGAACCTTGTAGACGCCATGGGACAGTCCTGCAACGTATATTTCTGCCAGGTGGGCTACTGGCTGGGGCAGAAGAATGACAAGAACGAATACCGGCAGAGCGAGGAGCTTTCCTATCTGCATCAGTATTCTTCTTACTTCGGTCTGGATAAGACGACAGGAATCCAGCTCTCCGAATCAGATCCGAATGTATCCGATGACCTTGCCATTCCCTCTGCCATCGGACAGGGCACGCACCAGTACACGACGACACAGCTGGCACGTTACGCGTCCACGATAGCCAACCAGGGAACTGCCTATAACCTGAATCTGGTACAGAAAATCGCAGATTCCGGTTCGGGAGACGAGACCGCAAGTGATCCGACCGTGGAAAACACCTGCAATTTCTCTTCAAACACCTGGAATCTGATTGATCAGGGCATGATGAGCGCCACAACCTCCGACACGGTCTGGAGAGGATTCGCCGGAACGGTTTACACCAAGACCGGAACCGCAGAGGAGTCCATGGTAAAAGCAAACCACGCACTGGCAATCGGATTTACGGACAGTAACGATTCGGAACACCCGGACGTAGCCTACGCGGTCCGGATTCCCTACGGGTATACATCCAGAAATGCCTCCCTGATAGCGAGGGATGTGCTGAACTATTACTTCGGATATGAAGATGCAGAGGATATTCTGACCGGAACGGCAGATACCTCGGATATGTACACGACAATTTCCCAGGATTAAGAGGAGCCTGTAAAAGCTGCAAAAGGAGTGAGAGCGCTATGCTTCATCAGTATCAGCTGAAAAACTATAATTTTATCCTTTGCGCCGCCCTGATCGTGCTGAGCGTGATCGGGATTCTGCTGGTAGGGTCTGCGGACTCCTCCCTGCAGGGAAGGCAGATGGCCGGCGTTGTTTTCGGTGTCATCCTGATGGTTGTGGTCTCCATGATCGACTACAACTGGATTCTTCACTTTTTCTGGGCTCTGTACGGTCTTACGCTGGCTCTTCTTCTGCTGGTTCTGTTGATTGGAATTGCCAGCCACGGAGCGGCCCGCTGGATTGAGATCGGCAGCGTTACCCTGCAGCCCACGGAACTTTGTAAAATTCTCCTGATCCTGTTCTTCGCCGATTTCTTTATGAAGAAAGAGGAGAAGCTCAGTACCTGGAGGACTATTGGCACTGCGGTTCTGCTTGTCGGAGTTCCTCTGGTCATGATTTACCTTCAGCCGGATCTGAAGAATACCATTACCATTTCTTTTATTTTTATTGCCATGTACTTTTCCGCAGGTCTGTCCTACCGGAAGATCCTGACCATTCTGGCGGTTATAGTTCCCCTTGCCCTGGGGCTTTTTCTTCTGATTACAAAGACAGATATCCCGATTGTCGATGATTATCAGAAGGGCAGGATCATGACCTTTCTGGAGCCGGAAAATGACCAGTATTCCGAGACTGCGATGCAGCAGGAAAATTCCGTTATGGCTATCGGCTCCGGACAGATTACCGGAAAGGGACTGAATAATAACGATGTTTCGTCTGTAAACAAGGGAAATTTTGTGGCGGAGTCCCAGAACGATTTCATTTTTGCAGTCGCGGGAGAGGAGCTTGGGTTTGTCGGCTGCGTATTTATTATCCTTCTGCTGATGCTTATTGTTATTCTATGCTTCCGGACGGGGATTCGGGCAAGAAATCTGGGAGGAAAGCTGTTCTGCGACGGAATGGGAGCTTTGATCGCGCTGCAGAGCTTTATCAATATTGGAGTTGCCTGCGGTATTCTTCCGAATACCGGAACCACGCTGCCTTTTGTCAGCTATGGTCTGACATCCCTGATCAGCCTTTATATCGGAATGGGAGTCGTTTTGAATGTAGGACTGCAGAAGAAAAATAAAGAAATCGCCGTCAAGCTTTCTTCCGGAAATTTGTATGAAAGGTCTTTCCATGCCATTAAGTTCTGATAAAACGAAAAGAGCGGCGGACGAGATGTCTGCATCCGTGCGCCGGATAAACAGAAGACGAAGAAAACGCCGCAGGCGCATCCGAAACATCCTGATCGGTGTTCTTGCGGCCGTGCTGCTTGCTGCAGGTGTTTTTTCCACCGTCCGGCAAAAGAGCGCAAACGCCGCCTCTCTGCCGTCAGCCTACGATCTGGCCCGCGAAAACGGCGCGGAGGATCTGAATTCCTTTGCCCTGATGAAGGCGGAACCTTTTGCCTCGGATCTGGTGGTTACCGATGCCAATGTCAACACAGACCGGCTGAAACTGGCGCATGACGACGAGCAGGCTCTCCTTTTTGACCTGGATAAGCAGGAAGCCCTGTACGCCAATGAGATTTACCGGGAGATTTACCCCGCCAGCATTACCAAAATCATGACTGCGCTTCTGTGTCTGGAGAATGGCGACCTGTCCCAGACCGTCACGATGACAGAGGCGGACTTTGACCTGGAAGAGGACGCGCAGGTCTCTGATCTGAAAGCGGGGGACACGGTGACGCTGGACCAGCTTTTTCACCTCCTGGTAATCTATTCCGCCAATGACGCCGCCATGGCCATAGCACGGACAATCGGCGGTTCTGTGGATAAATTTGTGGAGATGATGAATACCAGAGCGCAGGAGCTGGGAATGACGGAGACGCATTTTGCCAATCCGGACGGACTTCAGGACGAAAACCACTATACTTCTGTGTATGACGTTTATCTGATGATGAATGCGGTCTATCAGCATTCCGAGTACACCGAGGCATCCCAGATGAACGGTTATCAGACCAAGGTACAGCACGCCGACGGCACCACCGGCACCATCAGCGAATACGCCACTGATGAATTTATCACCGGAACCTACGGCCTGCCGAACGGCATCCGGATTCTTGCCAGCAAGACCGGAACCACCAGCGAGGCCGGCAGCTGTCTCGCCCTGGTAGTTCAGAACCAGAACGGCGGCACCTATATGGCGATTCTGATGGGAGCCTGGAACACCGAAGATCTCTATACCGAGATGATCAGCCTTTTGTCTCTGATAGACAGTTGATTTTGCATAAAAGCATGTTTTTTTACCTTGCGTATTTTATGCAATTACACTATAATCTTTCTTAACAGAAGAAATTCCCCGGCATACATTCGCGACACGGAAGGATTTCAAATATCATCATCCAGGAGGGAAATTGCTATGGTTCAGTTAATTGTGGGAAAAAAGGGTAAGGGCAAAACAAAGGCTCTGCTTGATCATGTCAATGCGGCCATAAAAGAAGCGAACGGCAATATCGTTTATATCGATAAAAGCTCAAAACATATGTTTGAGCTGAACAATAAAATCCGTCTGATAGACGCATCCATCTTCCCGCTGAAAAACAGTGATGAATTTGTCGGATTTCTCTGCGGGATTCTCTCGCAGGATCATGATCTGGAAGATATGTACCTCGACAGTTTTCTGAAAGTAGCAAAACTGGAAGACAGCCACGATAAAATTGATGACTGCCTGACACAGCTGGAAGCCATCAGCCAGCAGTTTCATGTGAATTTCATCCTGAGCGTATCCATGGACAAAGAAGAACTTACTCCTCTGGCACAGGAAAAAGTCCTGATAGCGCTGTAACAGGTCCCGATATAGTTTATGCAGGAGGCTGCTGCTTTTTACCATAGAAAGCAGCGGCCTCCTTTTTCCTGCCTTGCACAGTAACCGGCAAAATGTTAAAATGCTAGGAAGTGTCAGGGGCGTTTTCTTTGCCCTGATACGGTTTTTTACGGAAGATGGAGAGTTAAGCAGTTTTGAAGGAACGCCGTAGCTTTAATCTGAATATCGGAACGGTGATTTTCGGTGCACTTGCCGTTTACCTGATCATCACCCTTTTTCTGTATCTGGCTTCCGACCGGATCACCCCGTATCTGGTGACGTCCGGGACGCTTTCCAGAAACCAGACCTACACCGCACTGGCTCTCCGAACCGAGCATGTAGTTAATTCCACTGCAGACGGATATGTCAGGTATTACGACGCGGAACTGACGAAAGCAAAAAAAGGAGCTGCTGTCTGCAGCATCACGGACACGCAGGAAAGCACAACGTCCGGGACGGTGACAGAACAGAACACCGACGCGCTGCGTGAGCTTGCCTCCAAATATTCCAGATCCTATACGGGAAATGACTTTCATTCGGTCTACGATTTTAAATATTCGCTGAATTCGGCTGCTTCGCAGGATGATCCGCAGACCACTGCCAAAAGCGGAAGCCCCGTATACGCCGATGGGGACGGAATTGTGTGCTATACCTCTGACGGCATGGAAGGGCTTACCGTGGATCAGATCACCGCGGACAGCTTTGATTCTAAAGCCTATAAGAAAACATCCCTGCGCACGGAGAATGCCGTAAAGACGGGAGACGGGGTCTACCGCCTTGTTACTGATGAAAACTGGTCTCTGGTGTTTCCTGTGACAGACAGCCAGTATGATACCCTGACGCAGCTGAGCACCGTGAAGGTGCGGTTTGCCAAGGATGAAAACACGGAGAACGGAGATGTCAATCTGTTTGAAACGGACGGGCAGAAGTACTGCCAGGTTCTGCTTTACCGCGGAATGATCCGCTACGCCAATGACCGTTATTTGGATATTGAGCTGGTCACTAACACCCGGAGCGGACTGAAGCTTCCGCTGACATCCATTGTACACAAGGACTTCTACCTGATTCCGGCTGTCTTTCTGACCTCCGGCGGGGAAAACGGCGAGCAGGGATTTCTGGTGGAAACTACGGACGAAAAGGGAAACAAATCCACAGCATTTGTCGAAACAGAGCTGTACGAGCTGGCTGACGTATCTATCGGCCCGGACGCCGCTTCGGATTCCTCATCCGGAGGGGAGAGTGTTTCTTCCGGGTCTGCCTCCTCCTCGTCAGGCGGCACGGTCTCATGTTATTATGTGGATAAGGCGGATTTTAAGAGGGGAGATATTATCATCCAGCCGGATACAAATGCCACCTACACCATAGGAGAGACAGCCTCCCTGGAAGGGGTGTACTGTGTAAACAAGGGTTACGCGGATTTCCGGAAAGTGCAGATCATGGATCAGAATGACGAATACTGCCTGGTAGCGGAGGGAACCGATTACGGAATTGCCCAGTACGATTACATTATCAAGGACGCAGAGAATATTAAAGAAAATACGGTAATCATCGGACAGACAGCCTGACAGAAAGGACAGTGACAGGAATGATTAAGGATGATTATGAAGCAGTAGAGGCAAACATTGAAAAGGCGTGCAGAAAAGCCGGACGCAGCAGAAGCGAGGTCACACTGATCGCGGTCAGCAAGACCAAGCCGGTGGAGATGCTCCGGGAGGTCTATGACCTGGGACAGCGTGACTTCGGCGAAAACAAGGTACAGGAGATGAAGGATAAAATTCCTCAGCTTCCGGGGGACATTCGCTGGCATCTGATCGGCCACCTGCAGCGTAACAAGGTGAAATATATTGCCGGGACGGTCGCTATGATCCACTCGGTAGACACATGGGAGCTGGCGGAAACCATTCAGAAGGAAGCCGCAAAACACAACCGCGTGATTCCGGTTCTGCTGGAGGTAAATGTTGCCGGAGAGGATTCCAAGTTCGGTCTGACCGTTGCGGAGACCCCGGCTCTGGCAAGGGAGATCGCACAGCTTCCGAATGTGCGTGTTGAAGGGCTGATGACAGTCGCTCCCTATGTCCCGGACCCGGAGGAGAACCGCCCGGTGTTCCGAACCCTCAGACAATTAAGTGTTGACATCGCAGGAGAAAATATTGATAATGTAAACATGAATGTGCTCAGCATGGGAATGACCAACGACTACGAAGTCGCCATCGAAGAGGGCGCTACGCTGGTTCGTGTCGGAACCGGAATCTTCGGGGCACGAAATTATAATGTGGAGAATTAGACAATGGGTTTATTTGATAAGTTTCTGGATGCTGTCCGTCTGAATGATGAATATGATGAGGACGAGGATGAATTCTTCGATGATGACGACTTCGAGGAAGAGGAGGAACCGGAAAAGAAGCATTTCTTCAAGCGCACTTCTTCCCAGAAGGAAAAGGAGCCCGTTGAAGAACCGGCAGACAGGGATGAGGAAGCTCCTGTTCTGAAAACCAGACCGGAGCCAAAGACAACCAATTACACCTATGTAAAACCGAAAACGTCCTCACAGAAGGTTACCCCCATGCGGAGCAAAAAATCCGCCGCGCCTGCCGCCCAGATGGAGGTCTGTGTGATCAAGCCCACCAAGGTGGAGGATTACCGCGAAATTGCGGACACCCTGCTTTCCAACTGCACGGTTGTGCTGAATCTGGAGGGGCTGGATGTGGAGCTGGCGCAGAGAATCATTGATTTCTCCTCCGGTTCCTGCTATGCCATAAACGGCGGCCTGCAGAAGGTTTCCAGCTTTATCTTCATCCTGACACCTGCGGATGTGGAGATTACCGGGGATATTCAGGATCTTCTGAATGGAGCCATTCCGTCCATGCGTACCTCCTTCTGAAAATGCATAATAGGAAATAAAAACAAAAAACAGAGCATCAGACAGCCGAAAATCTCTCTGGTGCTCTTCTTTTATGAGGTGATAAAAATGATAGATCTGCCGGAAACAGCTTCTATAACAGTAAAGAGAACGAATACCGGGGACGGTTTTTCTTATCCGATTCTCTGGGAACACAGCTTTGACGGACTGCAGAAGGCTCTGCGGGACATACCGGATCTGCATCCATCCAGGGTTTGCATTGTGACGGACAGCACGGTGGCGGAGCTGTACCTGTCAGAAGTGCTGGATGCACTGGATGGATGGGCTTCGGTGCTGGAATCTTTTGTCTTTCCGGCAGGGGAACAGAGCAAAAATCTGGATACGGTTTCTGACCTCTATCAGGTTCTGGTGGCAAAGCACTTTGAGCGGAAGGATCTGCTTGTTGCCCTCGGCGGAGGCGTAACCGGGGATCTGGCCGGCTTTGCGGCTGCCACTTATTTAAGGGGGATTGATTTTATCCAGGTGCCGACCACGCTGTTGTCCCAGGTTGACAGCAGCGTCGGCGGAAAGACAGGCGTGGACTTCCAGCAGTACAAAAACATGGTCGGGGCTTTTCATCAGCCACGACTGGTCTACATGAACATGTCGGTTCTGCGTACCCTGCCGGAGGAACAGTTTGTTTCCGGTATGGGCGAGGTTATCAAAACCGCCCTGATCCGGGACGCAGAGCTTTTCCGCTATCTGGATGAGAATCGTGTCCTGGTGAAAGCCAGAAATCCGGAGGCCATGATCCGTGTGATACGCGCCTGCTGCGAGGTAAAGGCTGCAGTTGTGGAAGAGGATCCGACTGAAAAGGGAATCCGGGGAATTCTGAATTACGGACACACGCTGGGACATGCGGTAGAAAAATGCAGCGGGCTCGCCCTGCTGCACGGACAGTGTGTCGGGATCGGTATGATCGGAGCATCCTGGCTGTCAATGCGGCGAGGAGGCATTTCTGAGGAAACGTACCGGAAAATCTGCGAGGTCTGTCTTTCCTACGGGCTGCCGGATTCGGTAAGCGGGCTATCCCCGGAAGAAATCGTGCAAGCCTCCAAATCGGATAAAAAGATGGAAGGCGGAAAAATTAAATTTATCCTGCTTCATCAGATCGGAGACGCATTTATCGATAAAAATGTATCAGACAGAGAGCTGCTGGATGCCGCTGCTGTCCTGTGCCGGTAATTGATTGCCTGTGTGTTTTGACTTTAATGCTGCCACTATACAGTGTAACTGTCGGCTTCTGCGGATGGCTGCAATATCTCTACTGTCCTGCACAACTGCCTGCTTCTGCGCCTGACTGCAATGAGCCGTTTTTTAGCCGCCGGATCAAACCTTGAGGGTGAAAATGGAAATGAATTCTAAACCAAAAAAATATTCTGCTCCGCTTCTGTATGCCGGAATGGTTCTGTTTGTATTTGTTCTGGTTCTGGCCGACCAGTTTACCAAGCATCTGGCCGTGCTTTTCCTGAAAAACAGGCCTCCCGTTGTCCTGATACCGGGGATTCTGGAGCTGCAGTATCTGGAGAACCGCGGAGCTGCCTTCAGTATGCTCCAAAACAGACAGGGATTCTTCTATGTGCTGACAACGATATTTCTGGTTCTGATTCTTCTTTTTATGAGAAGGGTTCCCAAAACCAGGCGAATGCGTCCGCTGATTCTCACGCTTCTGGTACTGGCTGCCGGAGCCTGCGGAAATCTGATTGACCGGGTTGTCTCCAAATATGTGGTAGATTTTATCTATTTTGTCGTGATTGATTTTCCAGTATTCAATGTGGCAGATATCTACGTCACCCTGTCGGTGATTTCTCTGATTATCCTGATCTTGTTTCATTACAGGGACAATGATCTGGATTTCCTGAAGAAAAAGAAGGCGGCCTGATTATTATGCGGAATATCTGTCTGACCGTAGAGGCTGATTACGACAACAGCAGAATAGATGCATTCCTTTCGGAACATCTGGAAGAGCTCTCCCGGTCTTACGTGCAGAAGCTGATTAAAAACGGATGTGTTCTGGTGGGACAGAAGCCTGTCCGTGCAAGCTTCCGGGTAAAAGAAGGCGACCGGGTTATCCTTTCTCTTCCGGATGACAGGGAACCGGATATTCAGCCGGAGGATATTCCGCTGGATATTTTATATGAGGATGAGGATCTTCTGGTGGTAAACAAGCCTAAGGGAATGGTCGTCCATCCGGCTCCCGGACACATGGAGCATACGCTGGTCAATGCGCTTCTGTATCACTGCCGCGGCTCTCTCTCCGGCATTAACGGGGTACTCCGGCCGGGCATTGTCCATCGGATTGACCGGGACACGACAGGAGCCCTTGTCGTTTGTAAAAATGACCGCACACACCGCGCCCTGGCGGAACAGCTGGCTGTCCACAGCATTCACCGGAAATACCGTGCGATTGTACACGGATGCTTCAGGGATGACAGGCTTCCTCAGGCCGTCAGACCCAAAGAGCGTCCTTTCCTTTCCTGCGAGTGGGAAGCTGGTGCCGGGCAGAATGGAAAAGAGCTTCGGTTCTGTATACGCGGTAATATTGGAAGAGATAAAAATGACCGAAAAAAAATGACCGTTGTAGACGCCGCCTCCGGGAAAACTGCGGTGACGCATGTAACGGTTCTGCGGACCATGAAGGAGTATTCCTATATCGAATGTGAACTGGAGACCGGACGCACGCATCAGATCCGGGTGCATATGGCTCATATCGGCCACCCGGTTCTGGGAGATCCGGTTTACGGTCCTGCCAGATGCCCGGTAAAGGGACTGGAGGGACAGACATTGCACGCCATGACACTGGGATTTCTCCATCCGGGAACCGGGAAATATCTGGAATGCTCCGCCGAGCTGCCGGAATATTTTCAAAAACTTCTGAAAACACTGCCATAAGCGAATAATTTATGTGCAAATCTTACAAAAAGTATGATATAATGCGTTTATCAGAAGAACATCGTATTTCCTTTAAGCAAGGAGGTTCCCTATGAAAACCATTATTACGATTGGGCGTGAATTTGGCAGCGGCGGACATCAGATCGGAAAAAGGCTTGCGTCTGATCTGGGTATTCCTTATTACGATAAAGAGCTTCTTGACAGAGCGGCAAAGGAGAGCGGACTCTGCAAGGAGATCTTTGAGAATCAGGATGAAAAGCCGACCAGCAGTTTTCTCTATTCTTTAGTCATGGATACCTACAGCTTCGGCTATTCCTCCAATACATTAAGCGAAATGCCGCTCAGCCAGAAGGTATTTCTGGCGCAGTACAACACCATTAAAAAAATAGCGAAGGAAGGCCCCTGTGTCATCATCGGGAGGTGTGCGGACTATGCTCTCGCGGAGGATCCGAACCTGCTCAGCGTCTTTATCCATGCAGATACGGAGCTTCGTGTCAAACGAATTTCCAGCCTGTATGACCTGAGCGACAACAAGGCGCGTGACCGGATCCGGAAAAATGACAAGAGCCGATCCAGCTACTATAATTACTACACAAGCAGGGACTGGGGAGCCGCAAACAGCTACAATCTCTGCCTGGACAGCGGAATGCTGGGATTTGACGGGTGTATAGCTGTGATTAAAGAAGCCGTAAAGCTGAAGGAAGCAGGAATTAAACATCCGATCACGCTGATTGATCCGGATATCAGCTGAGTCTGGTTTATTGTTTATCATACGAAACATAATAATATGAAAAAAGGAATATTCTCACTCATCTTCCAGAATATTCCTTTTTTTCTGCTTATTTCTGTTCCGTACAGATAACTGAAGGCTTGCTGCCATGTTTCGGTCAAGCTTTTTATCCGTAGACGGTGATAGCGCGCAAGCCTTCTTAAGCATTGATTATATAGGCACATCTGATACCCAGTTATAACCGATCTGTATTATACATTCCTTCAGAAAGAAGATATAATTTCAAACATAGTAATTAAGTATGAAAAGTATGATATTACTTGTGCTGCTTTTCAGAAGGGAGTGTAAGAGCATGGAGGATTATACGGCTGCTGTTTTTCCGGCTGCGGAATCTGTAAAGACCAGAGAAAAATCCGGTTTGGGCAGGCTGGCGACTTCTATGTTTAAGATCGGCCTGATCGGTTTTGGGGGCGGGAGTGCGCTGATTCCGGTTATTGAAGAAGAGGTCGTAACTGAGCAGGGACTAGTAAAAGACGAGGATTATGAGCAGGCTGTTATCTCTGCCTGCGTGACTCCCGGCGCTCTTCCGGTAGAGATTGCCGCCGGTGTGGGACGGCGTACCTACGGAATCAGGGGAATGCTTGCCGCTGCCTTCGCGATCGCGCTGCCGGGTGCATTTCTGACAGTTCTTCTTTTATCAGCTTTTTCAGGAAGCAGGAATTCTTCTTTTGAAATTATCCGATATCTTTCTGTCGGGCTGGGAGGATTTATCTGCAGCCTTCTTGCCGGCTATTCTTTCAAGACTGCTTCCGATTTTTCTGCTTTCGGAAGGAGAAAATTTTTTTCTGCGCTTGCTATTATGGGAGCGGTATTTTTCCTGACCGGACTGAAACCTCTTCTTTCTCTTCTTGGACTGGAAGGAATTGCGGAACATCTGATCAAGCTTTCCACTTTTCAGGTTTTGATTCTTTCCTTTATTGTTATGTTCACTGTTTACGTAGCAAAGACTTTTCTCAGAAGAGGGGGGAAGCAGAATCCTTCCTCTGCATCACAAAGGATAATAAAAACAGTCAGCAGACAGGAGTATGCTTCTATTCTGAAGGAATCTCTGGTCTGGATTGTCTTTGCGGCTGTTTGTTCGCTTCCTTTTTTGTTTCTCTGCCGTGACGGAATCCACTATATTCTGAAAGGACTGGTATCTTCCCTGATGTCCTTCGGGGGAGGGGACGCCTATCTTTCTGTCGCAGACGGCCTGTTTGTAGAGAGTGGTATGATCAGCCAGGACGCTTTTTATGGGATTCTGGTTCCGATTGCAAATGTTCTTCCCGGTTCGATTCTTTGTAAAATACTGACAGGAACCGGCTATCTGGTCGGAATTGGTGCCACAGGTTCTGCTGTCATCGGAGCTGCCGGGGCAGCCGCCGGATTTGCTGTCAGTATTGCCGCTTCCGGTATGATCTTCGGAATTGTTTACTGGATTTTCCGCACTTTTCGTAAGGTTTCTTTCTTCCGGGAAATCAGCGTATGGATTCGCCCGATTATCAGCGGGCTTCTGCTGGGCGTTACGGTAACCATGCTGAAAACAAATGTCTCTACGGCGGGGGCGCTGAGAAAGGGAGAATTACCTGCCCTGCTGCTTACGGCAGGAATCGCCGCAGGAGATCTGATTTTGATGAACAGGAAGAAAATGAACAGCGTGACGGCAATGAGTTTATCTGCCGCTGCAGGTTCGATTGCCTTGCTGCTTCTGTAAAAAGTTTCGGAAATACTATGTGTTTTAGAATCCGATAAGAAGGGTATCAGAAAATCAGGGAAGAACACTGTAAACATCTTATGATAATGAAATTTGTATAATAAAGCAGGAGTTTTACTTATGACGGAAAACGGACTGACAATCAAACGGCTGACGGCAGATGTTCTGATCATCGGCGGCGGAACGGCCGGCTGTTACGCGGCAATTACCATTGGAAGGCGATCGGGGCGGAGCGTACTGATCGCCGAAAAAGCGGATATCCGGCGCAGCGGATGTCTTGCCGCTGGCGTGAACGCACTGAATGCCTACCTTTCCGACGGCCACACACCGGAAGACTACCTGGAGTATGCCAGAAAGGATGCGGAGTCCATTATCCGGGATGATCTGGTTCTATCGCTGGCTGAGCGTGTGAATACTGTCACAGAAGATCTGGAAAGACTGGGACTGGTCATTCTGAAGGATCAGGAGGGAAACTATGTTACCAGAGGATGGCGGAATGTAAAAATCAATGGAGAGAATATCAAACCTCTTTTGGCACAGGAAGTTTCCAGGCAGGAACATGTAACGGTTCTGAACCACATCAACATCACGGATCTGAAACAGTCCGGAGACGGGCGGGTATGCGGTGCTTACGGTTTTTCTGTCCGCGAGAAGATCGCTTATGAGATACGTGCATCGGCTGTGCTGATTGCCTCCGGTGGAGCTTCCGGACTTTACCGGCCGAATAATCCCGGTTTTTCCCGTCACAAGATGTGGTATCCGCCTTTCAATACGGGAGGGGGTTATGCCATGGGGATACGGGCCGGAGCAGAGATGACAACACTGGAGAATCGTTTTGTTGCTCTGCGGTGCAAGGATACCATTGCGCCGACAGGAACCATCGCGCAGGGCGTTCATGCCCCGCAGATCAACGCCTCCGGAGAAGTCTACGAAAAAAAATATGGATTGACAACTCCGCAGAGAATCTACGGAACGGTAGAAGAGTGCAGAAAGGGCAGAGGTCCCTGCTATCTTGCCACGGCCGGAATCAGCAGGAAGGCAGAGGATGAGCTGTTTAAGGCGTATTTGAACATGGCTCCTATGCAGACACTGAAGTGGCTGGAGTCTGGAAAAGGACCTTCCGAAGAAAATGTGGAAATTGATGGGACAGAACCGTATGTAACAGGCGGACACACTGCCAGCGGATTCTGGGTAGATACCGGAAGGCGCACCACCCTGAAAGGACTCTACGCGGCCGGAGATGCTGCCGGCGGTGCTCCGCAGAAATATGTGACAGGCGCGCTGGCCGAGGGACAGATTGCGGCGGAAACCATTCTGCAGGATCTGCAGACAGAAGAGACAGAAGGCAGAAAGGACACAAATTCCTGCGCCAAAAATGAAACCAGTCCGTTCCGGCAGTACAGGGAATATCTGGACGGCGGAAGTTTTCCGGTTTCCTGCACTCAGGCGGAAGAAGCCATGCAGAAGATTATGGACGAATATGCCGGCGGGATACGGACTGACTACCGTTATCATCGTGCAGGACTTCTTCTTGCCGACCAGAGAATCCGATCTCTGGAAAATCTATGCAAGAGGCTGCGGGCATCCGATACCTTTGAACTGTTGCATATCTATGAGCTGCGGGAAAGGCTGACGGTATGCCGGGCGCTGATCGCGCATCTGCTTGCCAGAAGGGAAACCAGATGGCATATCTTTGGGGAAAATACGGATTATGCCAATCCGGACAGCAGATTTGACTGCTATGTTAACTCTGTGTACCGTAACGGGGAATTCCAGATGCTTTGCAGACCTCTGGTACACGATAAAGGTTACAGTCATACACAGGAGAAAATCCTGCAGCCGGAGGTAAAGGAATGAGCATACACATCAATCAGAAAAAATGCGTCGGATGCGGGCGATGCGCCGATGCCTGTCCGGGCAGCCTGATCTGGCTGAATTCGTCCGGGAAGGCGGAGATCCGTATTCCGGAGGACTGCTGGGGATGTACCTCCTGCATGAAGGAATGTCCGACAGCGGCAATCAGCCTTTTTCTGGGAGCCGATATCGGCGGACAAGGCTCCGAACTATCAATTCGCAGAGAGGGAACCGTCAGCCGGTGGATCATGCACAGGTTCGACGGCACGGAAAAAGTGATTTCCGTGGACAGCAGAAATGCCAATTCCTACTAGCCGTAGTTCCGGCAGAAGAAAAGACGGCATGGTAAAGCCGGGAATTTCTAAACCCACGCTATAGCCGTCGATTGAAAGCGACAACAAAAATACACAGGAGAAATAAAATGAGTCAATTATCCTATCTGGATCAGCTGGAAGCGGAGGCAATCTATATTATCCGGGAAGTAGCGGCGGAATGTGAAAAGCCCGTCATGCTGTATTCCGTCGGGAAGGACAGCACGGTGATGCTGCATCTGGCGCTGAAGGCCTTTTACCCGGAGAAACCGCCGTTTCCCTTCCTTCACGTTAACACAACCTGGAAATTTCACGAGATGATCGAATTCCGTGACGCGCAGGCAAAAAAATACGGTATTGAGATGATCGAGTGGATCAATCAGGACGGCATGAAAGCTGGAATTAACCCCTTTGATAACGGCGGAGCTTATACCGATATTATGAAAACGCAGGCGCTGAAACAGGCGCTGACCCGCTACGGATTCACCGCCGCCTTTGGCGGAGGCCGCAGGGACGAGGAAAAATCCCGCGCCAAGGAGAGAATTTTCTCCTTCCGAAATTCCGCGCAGGCCTGGGATCCCAAGAACCAGCGGCCGGAGCTCTGGAAACTGTACAACACGCAGATCAACAAGGGTGAGAGCATACGGGTATTCCCGCTTTCCAACTGGACAGAGAAAGACATCTGGCAGTATATCCGCAGAGAAAATCTGGACATTGTTTCGCTCTACTACGCAAAGGAACGGCCGTGCATCGAACGGGACGGAAACCTGATAATGGTGGATGACAACCGGATCGTGGAAAAGCTGCATCTGAAGCCGGAGGATATCCAGCATAAAAAAATCCGTTTCCGCACACTGGGCTGCTATCCGCTGACAGGCGGATTTGAGTCAGACGCTGACACTCTGGACGCGATTGTAAAAGAGACGCTGGGAGCTGCGGAATCGGAACGGACCAGCCGGGTGATTGATCACGACGGCGCGGCAAGCATGGAGAGAAGAAAAAGAGAGGGGTATTTCTAAGCATGAGCGATTTACTGAAATTTATCACCTGCGGAAGCGTGGACGACGGAAAATCAACGCTGATCGGACACCTTCTGTACGACGCGAAGCTGATTTACGCGGATCAGGAAGAAGCCCTGAAGCTGGACTCCAAAGCCGGAAGCCGCGGCGGTGCCATCGATTATTCTCTGCTTCTGGACGGGCTTTCGGCGGAAAGGGAACAGGGAATTACCATAGATGTGGCATACCGGTATTTTACAACAGACCGCAGAAGCTTTATCTGCGCGGACACTCCCGGACACGAGGAATATACCAGAAACATGGCCTGTGGAGCTTCCTTTGCGGATCTGGCGGTCATCCTGATTGATGCGACAAAGGGAGTGCTGACCCAGACCAGAAGGCACGCGCGCATCTGCGCCCTGATGGGAATCCGTTACTTTGTTTTTGCCGTCAACAAAATGGATCTGACCGGCTACAGTGAGCAGAGATTCCGGGAAATTGAAGAGCAGATTGAAGAGCTGAAACAGGAGATCGGACTTTACAGCACCGTTATTATTCCCGTTTCCGCCACCGAGGGAGACAACATCACCAGTCGCTCGGAACAGATCGGCTGGTATCATGGGCCGGTGCTTCTTGATTATCTGGAGACGGTAAACACAGGAGAAGCCAATGAAAACGAAAATGGCTTTTATCTTCCCGTTCAGCGAGTCTGCCGTCCCAATCATGAGTTCCGGGGCTTTCAGGGACAGGTGGAGAGCGGAACCGTCCGGAAGGGAGACAAGATTCATGTTCTGCCAAGCGGGGAGACCGCCCATGTCCGCAGTAACCTGGTGGCGGACCGCCAGTCTGACTGTGCTGTAAAGGGACAGCCGGTTACTCTCCAGCTGGACCGGGAGGTGGATATCTCCAGAGGATGCGTCATAGAATCCGGTACCAGCCTTTCCGCTTCGGATTCCTTTGAGACCGAACTGCTCTGGATGGATGACACTGAGCTTTCCCTTGGAAAAAATTTTCTGGTAAAAACCGGTACAAAGCTGATTCCCGGCATTGTGACTGAAATCCGCTATAAAATTGATATTAACACGGGAGAGAAACTGGAAACCGATGTACTGAAGAAAAATGAAATTGCCGTGGTTTCCATCGCCGTCACAGAACCGGTCATTGTATCTGAATTTGAAAAATACCGGGTTCCCGGAGAGCTGATCCTGATTGACCGCATTACCAATATGACTTCCGCGTGCGGCATAATTACCAGGGTACAGAAAAATTCCGCCGTAAAACACCGCTCTGCAGACCGGATTGCCAGAAGCGCACTTAACTGGCAGACCCCGTACATCATAGAGTTCCGTCCCACAGATGACGGCCTGTCAGACGCTGTGATCGAGGAAGCGGAATACCGGCTGGTAAATAACGGCAGACACACCTATCTGTACCGTCCGGAGCCTGGAGAGGATTATGTCCGTGTGGTAAGGTATCTGTATGACGCGGGTCTGATTGTACTGCTTGTTCTGGCTCATCAGGAGGAGACAGACGAAAGGCTTTTATCCGATGAACATTACAAAACCTGGAAAACACTCTCCGGAGATCTGCCGGATAACCAGATATCCTCTGAGACTGTCTCCGACAAAATTTTCAAACTGACCAATGCCGGACTTGCCATGGAAAACAACAACTGGATCATATGACAATATAATATTTTTCATGGAGTGCATTGGAACACTAATGTTAGAGCAGGGGCTTTGCAGGAGCTTCTGCTCTGTTTTTTATGGGAGAAAAAATCTTTTTAACACGAATAGGAACCCTGCTTCGGCATAATGCATGGAACGATATTTTATGCTAGTATTAAGTTTAGGAAAATTATCCTGATAATTTGTTTTATTATCAATTTCTGAGGGAGGTGATTCTGTATGAAAAAATTTTTTTCGAAAAAAAGCAGGGTTGTATTTTGCATCTGGGCATTCATTGGAATTCTTCTCTTAATCCTTATATCTCAGTTTGAAGGAACTTTTTTGCAGGGAACCATAGGAAAGATGGTTATCCTTTACA
>CACVSR010000002.1 GCA_902756775.1 uncultured Lachnospiraceae bacterium
TTGACGATGATACGCGGCGTCTGGCTTTTGACACTGGTATCATCAGCAGTATATCATTTTTTATCCGGTCAGAGGAACAGAATTTCACCCGCTGCCCGGACAAAGTCCCCTTTCAGATAGCCGCCCTGTATGAGTTTCTGTACTCTCTCAGGCTTCGGAAGATCCCGCAGTTCCAGAAAGCCGTCCAGAACCTTCCTTTTTGACTCCGGCATCGAGCCGCCGTATCTCTGCCGGAAGATCTCCGCCTGGCGGTAGTTTCTCTGCATGGACGTCCTGGTCTTCGGATCCTTCAGCCGGTCCAGGCGATAGCGGAAGGATTTGACATTCTTGGCCGCTACCTGGTTGTCTCCGTGCTGTCGGTACAGCATCAGTTTTTCCGGCAGATGGACAATGTGCCCGAAGGCGCTTGCGTACAGTGCCGCCCACCAGTCGTGCATGGGGATTCCCGGCTCCGCGGTTCCCAGATGGCTATACGCCTCTCGGTTCAGCATACAGGTACAGCCTGTCACATAATTCTGAACCAGCAGCCGCGGGAGAGTGACATAAAATTTCGCGATCTGAAGCTGGTTTTCCCGGATGTTCATGGGCCGCAGCTCTGCATCCGCCACAACATACTCCGAGAATACCAGGATCGGTTCCTTCGGACGGGAAGTTTTTTCCTCGTTCCGCATGACCTCCAGCGTCCGGCCCACCTTCTGCGGAAACCAGACGTCGTCCTGATCGCAGAACATGATATAATCTGCTGTAGCATGGCTCAGAAGAGCAAAAAAATTGGCGGCCGCGCTGCCTCCGGGAAGGGCATCCCGGATTACCGTGATCCGCCCCGGATTTGCCTCCTGATATTTCTCCAGAATCTCCGGCGTGCGGTCTGTAGAAGCGTCGTCCCTGACCAGGATCCGGATGTCCGGATCATTCTGGCCAAGCAGGGAATCCAGCTGTTCCCTGATATATTTTTCTCCGTTAAACGAAGCAAGAAGGATTTGGACCATGCGTAAAATACCTCCGGCTTGTTCCGCCCGTCAGTGCTCCAGCGCGCCGATTTCCTGCAGGTATCTGTGCAGCGCATCCTTCCAGTCCGGAAGCGGGCGGAACCCGTTTTCCACCAGCTTAGACTTATCCAGACGGCTGTTAAACGGTCTGGCTGCTTTGGACAGCCCGTATTCCTCCGTTGTTACCGGTATAATCTTTGTTTTCAGCCCTGCCTGCCGGTAGATTTCACAGGTGAAATCATACCAGGAAATGTAGCCTCCCTCGTTGGTGGCGTGGTAATAACCGTATTTTTCCGTCTCCGCCATATCCACCAGCAGGCGGGACAGATCCAGGGTGTAGGTAGGCGTCCCGATCTGATCGTTTACCACACGCACCTCATCGTGTGTTTTCCCCACCTGGAGCATCGTCTTGATAAAATTTTTCCCGTTTCGTCCGAATACCCAGGCGATCCGCACGATAAAATATTTGTCCAGCGTGCTGCTGACAGCCTGCTCTCCCTCCAGCTTGGTCTGCCCGTACCAGTTCAGCGGCCGGTAGTCTTTGCAGTCCGGATCCCAGGGTCTGGTTCCCTGTCCGTCAAAAACATAGTCTGTGCTCAGGTAAATCATCTTCGCGCCGGTCTTTTTCGCCGCATCCGCAATGTTCTGCGTTCCTCCGGCGTTTATCGCCCGGACCTTCTGCGCCTTATCGTCATCCTCGGCCATATCTACAGCCGTCCAGGCCGCGCAGTGGACTATGACGTCCGGCCGTACTTCCGAAACGGCCTTGTCCACCGCGCCAGCGTCTGTGATATCCAGGGAGACATACGGCATCCCGCAGACCGGGGATCCGTCCTGCAGGCCGGAGTACTCCGGGGCGAGATCGCTCCCGATTCCTTCGTAGCCCCGTTTTTTCAGTTCATTCATGACATCGTGACCCAGCTGTCCGGCCACGCCCGTGACAAAAAATTTCATATCCGCTCTTATCCTCCGCATTCTCACCTGCAGCCGTACCAGCTGACCACCTGAAGCCCTGGCAAATCTGTTTGCTCTCAGCGGTTGCCGTACATTTTCTGATAATAGTTCTGATACTCGCCGGAGATGATGGTTTTCCACCAGTCCTGATGATCCAGATACCACTGAATGGTCTTTTTAATTCCGTCCTTAAACATCGTCTCCGGAAGCCAGCCCAGCTCATTGTGGATCTTTGCGGGATCAATCGCATACCGCTGATCGTGTCCCTTCCTGTCCGTCACATGAGTGATCAGGCTCTCCGGTTTGCCGAGCGCCTCGCAGATCAGACGGACGATATCAATGTTGCGCATCTCATTGTGTCCGCCGATGTTGTAAACCTCTCCTACCCGTCCCTTCCGGATGATCAGGTCGATCGCCTTGCAGTGATCTTCCACGTACAGCCAGTCGCGGACATTGAGCCCCTCTCCGTAGACCGGAAGCGGCTTGTCCGCCAGCGCGTTGGCGATCATCAGCGGGATCAGCTTTTCCGGGAACTGGTAGGGGCCGTAGTTATTGGAGCAGCGGCTGATCGTCGTAGGCAGGCCGTAGGTTCTGTGATACGCGTTTACCAGCAGATCCGCGGATGCCTTCGAGCTGCTGTAGGGGCTGGATGTATGAAGAGGCGTATTCTCCGTAAAGAAGAGATCCGGCCTGTCAATCGGCAGATCTCCGTACACCTCGTCCGTGCTTACCTGGTGATACCGCTGAATGCCATATTTCCGGCAGGCATCCATCAGGACAGATGTTCCGATAATGTTGGTCTGCAGGAAAATCTCCGGATTTTCAATGGAGCGGTCCACATGGGATTCCGCCGCGAAATTCACCACGACATCCGGATGCTCCTCCTCAAACAGGCCGTACACCGCGGCTCTGTCGCAAATGTCCATTTTTACGAAACGGAAATTCGGACTGTCCATCACCGGCTCCAGTGTAGAGAGATTTCCGGCATAGGTCAGCTTGTCCAGACAGACAATCCGGTCATCCGGATGCTGTTTCATCATGTAAAAAATAAAATTGGAACCGATAAACCCGGCTCCGCCGGTCACTATGATATTCATATAATCCTCCTTACGGCGCTCTGCCTGCATCTATTTTTCCGGCTCTTCTGCCTCTGCCGGATTTATCCTTTTCCCGCCACTTTTCCGCATTCTCTGTGCGGGGTAAAACGGCGCGGCAATCTGTTTACCGGTTTTCGCTCAGAATATCCACGTATTTTCCGTTCAGTACATCCAGCAGGTACTGGCCGTACTGATTTTTCTTCAGCTCCTCGTAATCATCCATCAGCTCTTCCCGTGAGATCCAGCCGTTGAGATAGGCAATCTCCTCCAGGCAGGCGATCTTCCGGTGCTGGTGCTGCTCCATGGTCTTTACGAAGTTGGTGGCATCGGCCAGACTCTCATGGGTACCGGTATCCAGCCAGGTGAAGCCCTGTCCCAGGAGCTCTACATTCAGCTTTCCCTGCTCCAGATAAATCCGGTTCAGGTCGGTGATCTCCAGCTCTCCCCTGGCAGACGGTTTCAGATTCTTTGCGTACTCGACGACATGATTGTCGTAGAAATACAGCCCGGTCACGCAGTAATTACTCTTCGGCTTCTGCGGCTTTTCTTCAATGGATATGGCCTGTCCTTTTTCATTGAACTCCACAATACCAAAACGCTCCGGATCATCCACATAATAGCCGAACACGCTGGCACCTTCTCCGTTCTCCGCCCGCTTTACCGCGGCGCGCAGCCGTTTGGTCAGACCGTGACCCGCGAAGATATTATCGCCCAGAATCATGGCGACGTCGTCTTTTCCGATAAATTCTTCTCCTATAATAAAGGCCTGCGCGAGCCCGTCCGGAGACGGCTGAACCTTATACTGCAGATGCAGCCCGAACTGATGTCCGTCCCCAAGCAGTTCCTGAAAGCGCGGCGTGTCCGCAGGTGTGGAGATAATCAGAATATCCCGGATATCCGCATTCATCAGAACAGAGAGCGGGTAGTAGATCATCGGTTTATCATAAACCGGCAGAAGCTGCTTGGATGTTACCTTTGTCAGCGGATAAAGCCTGGTGCCGGAGCCTCCGGCAAGAACGATTCCTTTCATTGCAACCCTTCCTTTCTAATGCCTTATCATACAAGTGTCCGAAGCACCTTTTGCCACCCATTCGTTGACTCGTGGCATCGGACTTTTGACACTGTAATCATCTTTTGAAAACCCTGTAACTGTTATTTTCCGGCATCCCGTCACTGCCCGTAGGTACCATCCGCCGCTCCCGGATCCGCGTAGTCCCCGGTTCCGTAGCTGTTCTCTGTGCCGGTTCCGGAATCCTGATACCCATAGGTGTTATCCTGATAGCCGCTGCCGGTATCGGTTCCGCCGTAATCGCCGTAGCCGTAGTCCGTGCCAGAATCGTAGGTTCCGTCATAGCCGCCGGTATCGTAGTTCTGGGTATAGGTACTGTCATAGGCGCCTGTGCTGTCATACCCGCTGCTGTCGTAACCGCTCCCCGTATCTGTGCCTGAGGAATCAGTCCCGCCGGTTGTGTCGGTTACCGTGTGCTCATCCGTACTTCCGGCCAGGCTCTTATCCACCGCTGTTCCGTAAATGTAATTCTGGAGATACTGGCTGTTCATGGTAAGATCCGGAACAAGCACGGCCATGCCGTCGATAATTTCCTCCGAGAAATAGCCGTCCACCGGGATTCTGCGGCTCTCTGTCTCCGTGATGCCGTCCACAAAAACGGTTTTCACATAGCTCAGGATTTCCGTATTGGTGAGGTCCGTCGTGAGATAGGGGAACATCTGATTGGCCATGGAGAGAAGCTCCGTCAGTCCCCTGTCCTTGATTTTGTTAAACGCGGCCATCAGAACCCGGCGCTGCCGGTCTGTCCTCTCGTAATCCGAATTGCCCACATAGCGGATCCGCGCAAAGGCCAGATACTGGGCGGGAGTCATGGAATTCACTCCTGCCTTCAGATTCCATCCGTCGTTCGGGCTTCCCATCTCAACCCATCCGCCGGAGTTGATGTACTCGGCTTCCTCCGCGGTCAGCTCGATATCCAGGTTTCCGATGACGCTCATGGCATCCATAAATCCGAAGAAATCCACTGCCACGTTCCCGTCAATGGTAATTCCGAAATTATTTTCGATGACCTGATCCAGCAGCTCCATACCGCCAAAGCAGTAGGCCGCGTTCAGCTTGTTGCTGCTGTAGCCGGGAATCTGCACATACATGTCCCGCATCAGAGACGTCAGAACAATCTTCTTTGTTTTCGTGTTGATGCTGCAGAGGATCATGGAGTCGGAGCGCTGCCGTCCCTCTCCTTCCCTCGCGTCCTGACCGATCAGAAGGATATTCTTGACATCATCATCCTTCATAATCGAAATATTATCCGCGTTGAAATCCACATCCTGCGCCTGCAGGGTGTCCGCCTCACTGGTATCCCTCTCGAATTCTTCCCCCGTATTCGCACCCGCATCCGTATTCAGGGAACTGACCCTGTTTATTTTTCCCAGCTTTCCGCTGACCACAAGGAATCCTCCCATAGCCACGGCAACCAGCAGTACAATGACAAAAACCGCGACCGAGGCGGACCCTTTTCTGTGTTTCTTCTTCAAAAGCGCTGCTCCTTCAAAAGTCTCCGGCAGAAAGAACAATACCTGCCTGTATTTAACCGAATCCCCGACAATAACCGGGATTATATCATCTTTCCCCCAGCCCGTCTATATTTTGCGGATGATACGCGGGATATTCACTTGAGAGACACGTTTTATTTCTCTTCGTGATATTCCTTTTCGGTATTGACATTCCAGACATTGGTTTTATCCGTGGTTCCTGCCAGAATATCTTTTACGGTCTCGAAGGATGTGCACATGGAATGATCCAGGTTATTGTAGCGGTGCTGTCCGTTTCTTCCGACGCAGAAGAGATTGGGGATGGTATTCAGGTAGTCTCTCAGCTCATCCATGTGTTCATAGGTATCGAAGTACGCCGGGTAAGCCTTCTTCACACGCTCCACATGGAAGTCCAGAACATCTTCCGGTTTGAAGATCAGCTTCATTCTGACCATCTCCGAGACGGCCATCCGGGCAAATTCTTCGTCGGTCATGGACCACATACTGTCGCCCTCGTTGCAGAAGTATTCCAGTCCCATCCAGACCGTATGCTCCAGATCCTTCACCAGGTACGGCGACCAGTTATTGTAAATCTGGAACCGCCCCATCTTCACGTTTCTGTCATGGACATACACCCAGTCATCCGGAACGATATTTCCGACTGTAGGGATGTTCGTCTCATTTTTCAGATTCAGATACGGAACCAGGACGCCGACCGTCATATAATCGCGATAGGGCAGCCCGGCGGCAATTTCGGCGTATTTTTCCGGAACATCGTTCATGCCGGCGACAAGATCTTTGATCGGCATGGAGGAAATAATATAATCGCCGTCCAGGCTGATGACCTTTCCGTCCTGCTCATAGGTTACGCCAACGGCGATATTCCGGCTGTCTTTCCGGATTCCAGTCACCTTTGCGTTCATCCGGATCTTTTTTTGTGAAAGGCCTTGCCGAAAATATCTTTCAGGATGGCGTTAATGGAAAGCCCCTTGACGCGCTGGGCGCCCCATTCCGGGGATATTTCGCTGGGATGCCTGCCCCACAGGTTCTCGGTATAGTGCTCAAAAAACATGGAGTACAGCTTCTTCCCGAAACGGTTGATATAGAAATCCTCCAGGGAATTTTCCGGCCGCTTGTGAACGGCACTTGCCAGATAGCTGAATCCCACCTCCATGGTGGTGCCGAATCCCATGTTGCGGATGGTCTCCGGCTTCAGGCTGACCGGATAGTCAAAGAATTTATTTTTGAAAAAAATACGCGAGAGGCGGTTTCTTCTTAACATCACCCGGTCCGTCTGCTCCGGATCCGGTCCGCCGCTTTTCAGCGAGGAGGTCCGGTGCAGCATTTTGTCGTCCCTGGAAGGCGCCCCCTGTGTGGGAAGCATTTTTTCCCACCACGCATTGACCTCCGGAACCTTGGAGAAGAACCGGTGTCCTCCCATATCCATGCGGTTGCCGTGATATTCCACCGTGCGGGAAATACCGCCGAAGCATCCGCTTTCTTCCAGAACAACCACCTGGTAGTCCTCTGACTTATCCAGAAGCTCGTAGGCAGCCGTCAGTCCGGCCGGCCCTGCGCCGATGATGATTACCTTTTTCTTTTCTCCTGCAGCCATCTTTTCTTCTCCTCCTCATGAACCGATACCCCTGCGGAGTCGGAATCATTTTTTTCTCTGTATTTCCCGTCGGCATCGGATAAAAACGCGTTTTCGCCGTCCGCACACTACAGCAGCTGGTGGAAGGCATCAATCACCTTACCCACATCGTCCATTTCCAGGTTGTAAAACATAGGAAGCCGCACCAGCCGCTCGCTTTCTTTTGTCGTATAGACATCCTCCCCGGAGAACCTTCCGTATTTCTGTCCCGCCGGCGAGGTGTGCAGCGGTATATAGTGGAACACACAGTGCACGCCCCGATCCATCAGATCCTGCAGAAGCCGCGTGCGGACCTTCAGGTTTTCCACCTTGACATAGTACATATGCGCGTTATGCCGGGCATAATCCGGAATGAACGGACGCTGAAGTTTTCCCTTCTCCTCCAGATCCTTCAGCCCTTCGTGATAAGTGTTCCAGATTTGCATCCGTTTTTTCTGAATTTTATTCACGGCGAGCAGCTGCGCATAAAGATAGGCGGCGTTCATATCGCTGGGCAGATAGGAGGAGCCGTAGTGCACCCACGTGTACTTGTCGATCTCCCCGCGGAAGAACCTGCTTCTGTTTGTCCCCTTTTCCCGCAGAATCTCCGCGTCTCCCAGATACTTGTCATCCTGAAACAGAATGGCTCCGCCTTCTCCCATCGTGTAGTTCTTTGTCTCATGAAAGCTGTAGCAGCCGAAATCCCCGATAGTGCCAAGAGCCTTGTCCTTGTAGTAGGCGTTTACTCCCTGCGCGGCATCCTCAATGACCATCAGATGATGTTTCTTCGCGATTGCCAGAATCTCTTCCATGGCGCAGGCTACTCCGGCATAGTGCACAACCACAATGGCGCGGGTTTTTTCTGTAATCGCGTCCTCTATTTTCGTCTCATCAATATTCATGGTGTCCGGACGGATATCCACAAACACAATTTTCGCGCCCCGGAGGACAAACGCGTCCGCCGTGGACACAAAGGTGTAGGATGGCATGATCACCTCGTCGCCCGGCGCAATGCCGGAGAGAAAGGCTGACATCTCCAGCGCATGCGTGCAGGATGTCGTCAGCAGAATGTTTTTCGTCTGGAAGTGTTCCTTCATCCACCCGCTGCACAGCCCGGTGTATTTCCCGTCTCCGCAGATCTTTCCGCTCCGGACAGAGTCCTCGACATATTTCATTTCTGTTCCCACAACAGGGGGATTGTTAAAATCTATCATTTGATCAGCTCCTGTTCCATTGCTTCTCTTTCCATACTCCTGCTTTTCCGGTTCTCACAGCAGATTAAACAGAAGAATACCGGCAATGATCATAATATTTCCGATGATCTTTTTTTTAGTGACCGGTTCCCGGAAGAACAGATAGCTCAGGACAATAATCCAGATATTGCCGGATGCCTCCATCACCGAGCCGCCCTGAACCGTGACGCCCTTTCCATAGGCCACAACCCCCATCAGCATGCCGCAAAACATCAGGCCATAGCCGACAATCACCTTACCATTCAGATACTCCCGGATCACACTGCTGTGTTTTTCCGAAGCACTTTTTTTCAGCAGCACCTGGGAAAATGCCGCAATCGCAGCGCTAAGCGCGAATAAAAAGACCCAGCTGTTAAAACTATTTTGCATCCTGATTCACCAGTAATATCCCAAAGAACACCAGAAAGATTCCGATCAGGCTGACCGGCCGGAAGGTTTCGTGGAAGATCAACACGCTCCATAAAAATGTCCAGAAAATGGCGAATGCCCGGTTGGCATAGGCAATGGACAGGTCAAACCGCTTGATAATCTGCTGCCAGAAAACCGCATAGGCGCCCAGACAGCACAGTTCCAGAAAAACCCAGAGCACTCCGGTCCAGGAAAGCCAGTGAAGCGTCAGGCCGAAAAGAGTAATCGAGCCGGGATGCGAGGAAGCGATTTTCGAACACACGGAAGAACCCGTGTATACAACAACCGCTCCCTGTATCAGCAGCACCGACAGAAACGACATTTTTCTTTTTTTCTGTTCCCCCATTTTACTATTTATCCTTTTCTGATGATGAAAGCAGACGTTTTTCCGCGTCCGCAGCTGCCTGCAGATATTCCGCGTCCGTCTGACGACAGGCGGATTCCCAAAGCGGAGAGGCGCCGTTCTGTGCGTCTGTCCAACCGCCGGCCACACTGTCCAGAACCTGCCAGAAGGCCTGCCTTGTAAAATTCTTTTCAAACGTCTCCCTGGCCCGGACGTGCATGGCCTGCCATTCTTCCGGGTCAGCGGAAATCTCCGCCACAGCCTGTACTGCCGTTTCCAGATGATCCCGGTCCACATTGACGCCGATTTTTTCTCTGTCCACCAGCTCCCAGGTATCATCCGGAATGGTATTCAGAATCGGGATTCCGAAAGACAGATAATCGATGGATTTCATGGTAAGCCCGACCCGTACCGAGGACTTCATGAAATTCAACCCGAAACTGCACGGCTGCAGGATGCTTTTCTTCTGCTCCTCCTCATAGACCGCGCCGTAATCCCGGAACGGAATTTCGCCTTCAGCCAGTGACCGGAGAAAATCCTGCTTATGCTCTCCCTCCCCGATCAGATGAAGAAGCAGCTCCCTGTTTTCTCTCCCTAAAAATTCTTTTACACGTCTCAGGAATTCCGTAATCAGCTCTATGTCAATAATATGATTAACCGCCCCCAGATAGACAATCTGAAGCGGCTGCTTATCCTGCCTCCCCACAGAAGCACTCCCTGCGGCTGATGATCCTGTTTTTTCCCTCCCGTCCGGTTCGTCCTTAAACCAGGGAAGCACGGTCGTCTTTTTCTCCGGCAAATCCAGAATCTTCTGATACAGAGAACACTCTGTAAAAATCCAGTCCGCACAGTCCAGGTATCTGTCCCGCAGAGAAGCCCAGACCCGCATGGGCGGAAGCTTCTGCAGCTCCGGCCTGGGAATGGATTCCGGCCACAGATCAATCAAATCCAGAACAATCCTCACACCGTATCGTTTCTTTAGCACAGACGCAGCCCGGACAAAGGAATTTGCCGGGATCAGGAACCAGACCAGCACATTCTCTGCCACCCAGGCAGTCCCTCTGCTCTTCTGCAGCGTCTCAAGCTTTCCGTTCAGATATGCTTCCACATCCCCGGCGAACCTCCGGATGGACAGCAGCCTCCTGGCCGAAAGATTCTTCCGGTAGGGGCGCATGGGCAGGTAAACAGCGGAACCGGAATCCGTTTTACCGGCAGTTCCGGATATGCCGCGCCTGGCACGTCTGAGATGGTCAAAATCCGAAAAAATATATTGAACGGTATTTCCTTTATGAATGAAATATTCTCCGGCCGCTTCCGCACGGCAGTCGTAGGTGGAAGAATGCGTTACGATAAATATCTGCATCTGTCATTCCTCGTTTCCGGATGCACCGCGTTCTCTCCCGTACGGTTCCTCCGGAGGCTTCTTCCTGCTGTTTTCCTGCATGTCATCATGAAACTCCCTGCCGGTCTCATCGTCAAAACCCTCCGCGGCGTCGGACTTAAATATGGTCCGAAGCGTCAGAAGCGCAATCTTAAAATCCAGAAGCGTGGACTGGTTTTCAATATACATCAGATCCAGCATCAGCTTATCCAGGGCGGACGTATTGTACTTTCCATAGACCTGGGCGTATCCGGTAAGTCCGCCTTTGACCGCCAGCCGGTAGCGGAATTCCGGCATTTTACGGCAGTACATATCGGACATCTCCACGCTTTCCGGCCGGGGCCCGACAAAGCTCATATCTCCCTTCAGGACGTTGATAAACTGCGGAAATTCATCAATTCTGGTTTTCCGGATCAATGCCCCTACCCTGGTCACACGGGGATCGTTTTCTGTCGTCGGCATGGTTCCGTACCTGCTTGCATCCACACACATGCTGCGGAACTTTAAAATTCTGAAAACCCTGCCGTCCTTGGTGTAGCGGTCCTGCCGGAAGAATACCGGGCCGCCGTCCTCCGCCTTGATGGCAATGGCTGTTACAAGCATAACCGGGGAAAGGATGATAAGAAAAACAGAAGAAAAAATAATGTCCAGCACACGCTTCAGGCGCTGCTTGTTTGAATTCTTGTACCTGTACTCATACTTCATCAGAGGCGTATCCAGAAGATGCTTTGTCTCGCACCCTGTTTCCAGAATATCCTCGATGTCAGGCACAAAATAGAACTGTTTTCTGTTCTCAATACAGCGCTGCACAAACCTGGCTCTCCTTGTGGACGGTATTCCGTAAAGAATAACGGTGTCCACCTTCTGCAGCCGCTGAAGAAACAGGACGTCGGAGACCTCCTCCGATTCCCTCAGGACGATGTCAAACAAATGGCTGTATTTTCGCAGCAGACGCTTTCGGAACATTTTCACCTGATCCAGTGTCTTGATCTTACCATAGACAATCATCGTCGGGTGAGGCGCAATGTGCGTCATAAAATAGCGCTTGGTCGTCAGCGAAATGACCGCTGTACCCGCCAGCTGAATGGCCACGATCAACGCCCCCGGCAGTATGCTGACCACCTGATTATAGACCAGGCAGCAGAGCACATAAAGCAGAAGGTCTGCGAACCCGAATGAGATAAACTGAGAAAAAACAATCTCTCCCACATCTGTTGACGCGATCCGGAAAGCCTTGTACACACTGCAGAAGGCCGTGTATACAATATAGAAGGTCAGCGCAGAAAAGAAAGCACCCGGAACCAGATAGGTGTTGAACATATATTTATTATAGAAAATAATCCACACAGCCAGAAACCAGCCGACATTCCAGAGACGCAGAATGGTTCTGGCGCAGTGCGTCACTCTCTTATCATCCATACCTTACCGGGCTCCACATATCCCAGATATTTAACCGTCTGTTTCTGCTCACGCAGAAATGCGCCTCAGGCGTTTTCCCCGTCCGTGCAGGCACGGCTGCGGAAACTGTACTTCCGGCGCTGTAATGATGCCAGGGGAAGAAGTTCTCCTTCCCCCGACGTGATGCCACGAATTACTCCGTCTCTTTGAAACTCACGTAATTCTTATTATATCAGAACATCTTTTCCCAGGCAACGCTACAGGACAGACCGCACTTTGATCCGTATCCGCTGCAGGGCGTTATCAATAGATTTCGGCTTTTTCCCCAGAACAGAGGCGATCTGCCGGTAATCCTGTCCTTCCAGATAAAGCCGGAACACCTTTCTTTCCAGAGGACTCAGGGAATCTTCGATCCGCTTCTGGAGCGTTCTGGCGTTTTCCTCCTCCAGATAAATATTTTCCGGGCTCTCCGCAGTTCCAAGCGCCCCGTCGCCCTGATCTTCCTCCAGCTCACTCAGGGAAATGGAGCTGTTCAGCGCGTGGTGCTTTTTCCGCCGGGAGGCCTCTATCGCCGTGTACATCTGACGGCTGACCAGCATGGCGGCAAACGTTGAAAAAGACGCCTCCCGCTCCGGGTCATACAGCCGGATTGCCTTGAACAGCCCCAGCATTCCCTCCTGAAGAAGATCCTCCCGGTCCCCGCCGACCAGATAAAGCTCTCTGGCCGTGGAACGCACCAGCTGCTTATACCGGTTCATCAGAATCTCCGCGGCATCCGCATCCCCGTCCCGGTACGCCCGGATCAGGGTATCATCCGCCTTATCCCGTTCTCCCCATTCCCGTGTGCTGGTTTGATCACTCATTTCTGCTCTCTCTGCCTTACGATTTCGTACGCAAGGACTCCCGCCGCAACAGAAGCATTCAGGGAATCAATATCTCCACGCATGGGAATCGACGCGGTAAAATCGCATTTCTCCCTGATCAGCCTGCTGACGCCTTCTCCCTCGTTTCCGATTACCAGACCGATCGGTCCCGTCAGTTTCTGGCTGTACATCGAAGGACCGTTCATGTCTGCGCAAACAAACCAGATCCCCTGCTTCTTTAGTTCTTCCATAGTCACTGCAAGATTCGTAACCTTCGCGACCGGTGTATAATTCAGCGCGCCGGCAGAAGCTCTTGCCACGGTCGCGGTCAGCATGGCCGACCGGTGTTTGGTAATAATCACGCCATGCGCGCCGGCCAGGTTCGCCGTCCGGATAATCGCGCCCAGATTGTGCGGATCCTCAATTCCGTCCAGAAGAAAAATGAAAGGATCTTCGTCTTTTTCTCTGGCCTTCCGCAGGATATCCTGCACATCCGCATACGCATAGGAAGCGGCATAGGCAATCACCCCCTGGTGGTGGCCGGTCTCCGACATCTGGTTCAGACGTTCCTTCGGCACATAACTGATGACGCTTCCGGCTTTTCTTGCCTCTCTGGCAATGGTCAGAATCATCCCGTCCTGCAGGCCGCTCTGCAGAAACACCTTATCCACAGCCCTTCCCGACCGGAACGCCTCCAGTACAGGGTTACGCCCCTCCAGGCGGTTTTCGTCATTTAATTCTTCCGTATCCGGCGTGGCTCTGTCCCATTCCGGATACCTGCCGGATTTCTGATCCGGGCGGCTGTCCATGCGGTATGCCGCCCGCCTGTCGTTCTGATACCCGGTCCGGCTGTCGTTCCGATCTTCTGCCCGGCTTCTTCCTGTTCTGCCGCCATGCTGCGCCCCTGTTTTTCCGGATTCATCTCTTCCGCCAAATCCAGCGCTGCGGCTTCCTCTGCCAGACCAATCCCGCTTCTGCCCGAAACGCCTGTCCTTTTCTCCGCTGTTTTTGTCTTTATTTCTGTCCCTGCGTCCGAATCCGCCATTTGGCTTATCTCTTCCTGCACCAGCCATATCAATCCTCACCTTTTCCTTTATTCCTTCTGTTCAAAAGGCAGCCGCAGCGTCTCCGCTTCTACACCCAGGCCGGCCGCCAGCAGTTCCCGGATCCTGTCCAAATCCCCCTTCAGATAGAGATAGCCCATGACAGCCTCCAGCCCGGTTGCCCGGCGGTATTCCAGAATCCCGGCATTTTTGGCCTTCGTATAAGCCTTCGCATTTCTTCCCCGGTGATAGACCTGTCTCTCTTTTTCCGTAAACAGCGGCTCCAGAATTCCTACAATCTCCGACTGTTTTCCCGCACGGACAAGTGCGCTGGACTTCTCGTGCAGAAGATGGACCGGGGCATTTGCCCTCGTCACAATCATGGTACGGATATAGATTTCGTAAATCGCGTCTCCAATATAAGCCAGCGTCAGCGGGGAATACTGTTCCGGAGACAGCTGCTGTTTTCCTTCTATACTCATAGGTCTGTGCCCCTCTCCCGCTTCATCCGCACAGCCGGCTCATGCCCTGTGCCATTTGCAGCCTTCCCTGGTATCTTCCAGAATGATCCCCTTTGCGGCAAGCTCATCCCGGATGGCATCGGCTCCGGCATAATCCCTGGCCTTTTTGCACGCCTGCCGCTCCGCGATTTTCTTTTCAATTTCCTCTTCCAGTGCCTTGTCCACGTCGTTCCCGGTGTTTTCCACGATAAGCCCAAGAATGTCACAGAGCGATACGATCTCCTGTTTTACAGCCTCCGCAAAAGCTGCCGACGCATTGTCACGTGCCTCTGTATTTCCAAAGCGCACCAGATCGAAAATCGCGGCAATCGCGTCCGCCGTATTCAGATCGTCATCCATGGCGTTCTCAAAGGCGGCACGGTATTTTTTCATCTCCTCCAGCTTTGCTTTTTCGTCTTCGGATAGTTCCTCCGTTTTCGCATTTTCCGCATAAAAAGCCAGCTTATCCACCGCATTCCGGATCCGCTCCAGCGAGCTCTTTGCTGATTCCATGATTTCCGCGCTGAAATTCAGCGGGCTTCTGTAATGGGCGGAGAGCATAAAAAACCGCAGAACCTGCAGATCATAATGTTCCCCGATCTCCCGGACGGTCTTGAAATTTCCCAGAGATTTGCTCATTTTCCGGTTGTCAATATTCAAAAAGGCATTGTGCAGCCAGTAATGCGCGAACGGGACGCCGTTTTCCGCCTCGCTCTGGGCGATCTCGTTTTCATGGTGAGGAAAAATCAGATCCTCGCCGCCGGCATGGATATCAATCGTAGGTGATCCCAGGTATTTCTTTGCCATGACGCAGCACTCCGTGTGCCAGCCGGGGCGTCCCGGTCCCCACGGGCTGTCCCAGCTGGGTTCCCCCTCTTTTTTAGGCTTCCACAGAACAAAATCCAGCGGGTCTTCCTTCTCTTCTTCTCCGCTGACCTTGAGATCACGGAACCCGGAACGGAGGTCATCCAGATTTTTATGTGAGAGTTTTCCGTAGCTCTCGTCCTTTCTGGTGCGGAAATAGACGGTGCCGTTCACGTTGTAGGCATAGCCTTTCTTCTCCAGATCCCGGATGAGGGCGATCATCCCGTCAATCTCCTGCGTTGCCAGCGGATGCGTGGTGGCCGGACGAACATTCATATCCGCCATATCCTTCTTGCATTCCGCAATATAGCGCGTGGAAATCTCGTCCGCAGAAACGCCCTCCTCATTTGCCTTCTTTATAATTTTGTCATCTACATCGGTAAAGTTGGATACATAATTAACCTTATAGCCCTTATACTCCAGATAGCGGCGGCAGGTATCAAACACAATCATCGGCCTGGCGTTCCCGATATGGATCAGATTGTAAACCGTCGGTCCGCAGACATACATCTTCACCTCTCCCGGATCAATCGGAACAAATTCTTCCTTTTTCTTGTCCATCGTATTGTAGAATTTCATCTTATTTTCCGCCTCCTGCCTGTCGTTACGCTTACGTTTCGTTCAAGCCATATGTCTAGCCATGTGCCTTTCCGCCCGCAGTTCTTTCTGACTGTATCCGGCACATGCATCGTAATAATCTTTTTGTTTCTTTCAACGGTGCCTGGCGCAGAACCGCATTTCTAAAGTTTTCTGCCGCCGGGCAGCTTACTCGCCGCGCATCGGGCAGCCGCCGCAGCCGGAACAGCCGCCGGAAGGTACCTGCCCGCCTTCTTCCATCCGCGCCTCCGGGAGATCCTCCAGTGCGGACTTTAAGGCGCAGACCGCCTGCGCGGATATGCCTTCCATTCGCCCCGTAAACCCCAGATGCTCTTCTGTTGTCGCCTTGACATTCACCTGATCCAGATCCAGCCGGAGCGCTTCCGCAACATTTTCCGTCATCTGATCCAGATAGGGCCGGAGCTTTGGTTTCTGTGCAATGATCGTGCAGTCTATATTCTCGATCAGATAGGCCTTCTCCTCCAGCATGCCGCCGACCTTCCGCAGCAACTCCACGCTGGACGCGCCCTCATATGCCGGATCCGTGTCCGGAAAATGATAGCCGATATCCTTCAGCGCCGCGGCGCCAAGCAAGGCATCCATAATCGCATGCAGAGCCACATCCGCGTCCGAATGCCCCAGAAGTCCCTTTTCAAACGGAATCTCCACTCCGCAGAGAATCAGCTTTCTGCCCTCCACGAGACGATGCACATCATAACCTGTTCCAACTCTCATGTTTCTGCCTATACTCCCTTTTAATCAAATCCATTGAGGCCGCTCTTATTCAAACCCGAACAGCTTCTGCGCCATCCGGTAGCAGAATATGATCACTTTTCTCCCGCCCTTACCGGGAAGATTGATCCCCTGGCCGAGAATTCCGCGGCGAACCCAGTAATACGAATGTGGATCCACCTGCTTCATGTGCTGCCAGAGCTCCTTTTTCTTTCTTAGCAGTTCCGGGTCTCCTGTTTTAATCATCAGAACACTGGTAATTGCCGTTATGATGGTCAGATAATGCAGCATATAGTCTTTCTGCTTCCCGCGGATATTCCGGATCCGGGGAAGATAGTCAATCATCAGATAATTAACCCGCAGCTGTTGGTCCAGCCTTCCCATCATGACATCCATATTGACCGACTGATCCGGTCTCCCGATATAGTACTGATACAGATTGACGTTCAGATAATACATGGTGTGAACCATGGAGAACGGTTCATAGGCATAGATATTATCCACGTAGAAGGTATGCTCCGGAAGACGCAGTCCTACATCCCTCAGAAGCTGTGTACGGTAAATGATGGAATGCATCAGCACATAGTGAGTGAAGTCAATATGCCTTACCTCGTTCCATCCGAACGGCCTGTCCTGCGGGAAAAATTTCTCATAATGCATGGTCCAGTTCTTTACCTTCCGGTTTTCCTTGTTGTATGTGTAGTTGCTGAAAAGCACATCAATCATCACAGATCCATGTACAATTCTGCGAAGGGTCTCCAGCACCTTCTGATACGCCTCCGCGTCAAACCAGTCATCACTGTCGCAGACTTTGAAAAACAGCCCTCTGGCATTGTCAATTCCGGTATTAACCGCACCTCCGTGTCCTTTATTTTCCTGATGAATGGTACGGACAATACCCGGATATCTGGCGGCATATTCATCCGCAATCTCCGGTGTACGGTCTTTTGCAGAACCGTCGTCTATAATCAGGATCTCCACATCCTCGCCGCCCGGAAGAAGAGTCTCCAGACAGTGCTCCATATACGCCTCGGAATTATAACAGGGTACTGCTATTGTCAGTAACTTCACAAACCCTCCCCGCCATCAGAATAACCAGTCACACTGACGGACTTATAAAAGGCTGTTCCGGAAAAGCCGGAAATATCTATATTAACTGAATAATCATGCCACAAATGTTCCGGAAATGCAATAAAAGGGGAAAATCGAATGCGGATCATTTGGGGTAATTATAATATGGAAGATTCTCCGCCCGAATCCGTCAGGACAAAAAAGAGTCAACAGAGATTTTATTCTCCACTGACTCTGTGTAGAAATATTTGTTCTAACTCTTGCTTTCCTTTTCAAGAATTTTCAAAGCCTTATCGGGATCAATAATAACCCTCCCTTTTTTTGACAATTCTATTTTAACCAATGGCATATTAGCCGTCAATCATCCTTCCCAGCAGGGAGGCGTATGCTTCATAGGCAGAGGGGATTGCGTACCTGGTTCTGACTTCCGATACTTCTGCCAGCAGCCATGGACTGTTGTCTGTCCTTTTGTCTTCCTGTCTGATTGCCCTGCTTCCGTTCTCCTCCGTCAGCACTTCATAGCCTGTCATATGCCATTCAATATGAGAAAAAATATGCTTGGAAGGCTCCAGCTTTCTGACCCGCACAGGATGCATCCCCATATCTTTTACTTCCTGCAAAACCTGTTTCCGATTCAAGGCTCCATAATAATTCGGGAACTCATACATAGAAGCAAGAAGTCCTTTTTCCGGCCGTCTCCGCAGGACTACTCTTTTCCCATCGTGAATGAGAAGGATTGTCCGATGTTCTATTTTTCTTGCTTTTTTCTGCGCTTTAACAGGAAATTCCTGCTCTCTTCCTGAGGCGTGGGCACGGCAGAGATTTCTTTCTCCCAAAGGGCACTGTCCGCACAAGGGCGCTCCGTTCGGAATACAGACGAGCGCACCCAGATCCATGAACCCCTGATTCAGGTCTCCCGGTAGAAGATGCTCCACCATTTGTGCCGATTTGTTATTCTCGGAATCCTCCGTCTGGATTGCATCTGTTTTTTTAACAGAAAAAACAGTTCGCATCGCCTTCTCCATAGCCTGTTCATAGCTTCGCTTTACGGACTGTTTCATAATATCCCTGCTGTCTCCCAGGGCTCGTGAAAGTACTCTGAGTACATTGCCATCCACGGCCGGAACAGGAATATCAAAAGCAATAGAAGCAATCGCTCCGGCCGTGTAGTTCCCGATTCCGGGAAGTCCCAGCAAGGCCTGATATAGTTCCCTTTCCTCCTGTTTAACTGGAATTTCCGGCTTGCCGGAGAAATATTTTCCCAGCTCTGCCGGTACACCGTCTGTGATGACTCTGGCCGCTTTCTGCATGTTCCGGACACGGTTGTAATATCCGAGTCCCTCCCAGAGCTTCAGGAGCCTGTCCTCCGGACAGGCCGCCAGCGCCTGCACGGTCGGAAGCTCTGCAAGGAATCTCTCATAATAAGGAATAACCGCCTCCACCCTGGTCTGCTGAAGCATAATTTCCGAAACCCAGGTATGATACGCATTTCGCCCATGCCGCCATGGCAGATCTCTCTGATGTTCTCTGTACCACCGGCAGATAAGCGGAATCATACCAAGGCAGCTCTCTTCCGCGCTTTCTTCGTATTGTATAGCTTCTGTCACTTCTACCTTCCCCCGATTTCACCGGATTAATTTTCCGCTCTGTCTCCGAAAACACATCCATAGAGTTCCGGATGGCGCTGTTCCAGACAGGGAAGCCTTCTCCTGGCCTCCGAAATCTGCCCGGTGTCCACATGGATTGTCAGCAGCTGTTCTCCTTCTCCTGCCTCAGCCATTATACGTCCCATGGGATCCGCCGCCAGACTTCCTCCCGTTGTACCTCCGCCACATTGATTACACGCAAGCAAAAATACCGTATTTTCCAATGCTCTGGTTCTTGCCAGCATCTGAAACTGCTCCTTTTTAGAAGGTCCCTGATACCATGCCGCAGGAACAAGAATAATCTGCGCCCCTTCCAGTGCCATTCTCCTGGCAATTTCAGGAAAGCGAAGCTCATAACACACAAAAACAGCAATTTTTCCAAACGGCGTGTCCACCGGCGTAAAAAGGCTGTCCCCGGCTAAATACTGATCCGATTCCCGGAACCCGAACGCATCATAAAGATGCGTTTTCCGGTAAACCGAAACAATTTTGCCTCTGCTATCCAGTAGAACCGTCGTATTAAAAACGCGTCCTGTTCCCTCTTGGTCTCCCTGCGGAAGCATTGAATCATCCGGCCGCTCCCGCATTCCGAAAACCATCCAGATACCATATTGCTCTGCCAACTTCCTCATGGCCTGAACAAACAGGCCGTCCAGCCGCTGGGCGAAATCATTTTCACTCCTGATGCCGGAGTGTTCGGGAATCCGGATCATAAAACTTTCCGGAAACACAATCATATCCGCTTGTTGCCCGCTGCAGGCTTCCCTGACCGCCGCTTCCGCCTTCTTCACATTTTCTTCTATATCCGAAAGCGGAGACAGCTGCGCCAGAACAATGGTACTTTTCAAAGCATTCACCTCGATTGCGGTTTTCTCAGTAATTGAGTAATTGCATGCGCCTCACTGATCCGGATTACTGTGCTTGGCTGGAATTGCAAAGTCCGGATGTTCTCCCATCCATGCAGTTTCCGGCATACATTGTAGGAACCACATCTCTTCTTCTGTTAAAGAAAAATCAAAAATTTCTATATTGGATCGCATATGCTCTTCACTGGTTGCTTTTGCAATAGCAATGATATTACCTTGTACCAGGAACCGCAGAAATATTTGTTTTTCGGACTTTCCATATTTTTCAGCCAGTTCTTTTACATATTCAGTTCCTACATACTTGTCCATCCTGCCTCGTCCCAGAGACCCCCAGGAGATCACCTGAATACCATGCTGTTTGCAATACTCCACTGCCGCTTCCTGTGTATAACCAATATGAAGCTCCAGCTGGTCAACCGCAGGTTTGACATCCGCATGCAGTAAAAGATTCTCCAAATGATGGGGGAGGAAATTGCTGCACCCAATTTCTCTGACCTTTCCCACCTTCACTGCCTCTTCCATTGCCCTCCAGGTTTCCAGATCCAGAGTCTTCCAGTCCTCATCTGATTTTCCTGTTGCGCGCGGCCAATGAATCAGCATGAGGTCAAGATAGTCTGTTCCTATTCTGGCTAAAGATCTGTCGATGGCCTCTTTTGCCCCCTGATAACCCATTTCATCATACCAGAGTTTACTTTCAATAATGATATCCTTACGGGCAACACCTGTTTTTCTAATTGCCTCTCCGACATTTCTTTCCGTTTCATAGAGAGATGCTGTGTCTAAAAAACGATATCCCAACCGCAGTGCTCTGGTAATCAGTTCTGTCATATCCTGCTTTTGTGGATTGTAAGTGCCAAATCCAACTGCAGGAACCCTGAGACCACTATTTAAAACAAAATCTTTCATAGGCGCAATCCTCCACTGTCTGCTCGTTTTTTATGTACATGAATAATATACAGCTTATCCTTGCTGCTATTATAGACTAAAACTTCTCACACCAAAAGCAAGGTGTTTCAAACTGATAAAAAAGAAGAATATGAGTATTTAAGGTTCCAAATTGGAACCTCAAAGAATGAGCAGGGCGGTCGGGGCGCACATCATTCTGGATAGAAAGACAGCTTATCACATAGGTGCGTCTATAAAAGATGCCGGCCGGAAATGCTTTGCCATTTCATATATGGAAGATCCTGTAATGATATCCGGTCTTATAAACCGTCTGAAAACAATATAAGAAGAAACTCAGTGCCGGAAGAAAAAGAGCAGTTTCCGAACTTAGTTATTTACATAATTTCGGATTCATTTTTCTGCGTTTACAGCTTCACCGATTCGTGATAGATTACAGAAATGGGATTTTTGACATAACGCGGAAACGAAAGGCTTTTATAAAATGCGAGAATATGACGGTATTATTTTTGATGTGGACGGAACGCTCTGGGATTCTACTCCGGTCGTCGTGAATGCCTTCAATGAAGTGGTCACTGAAAAAGGAATTCTGGATCATAAACTGACAACGGATGATCTGAAGCGGACTTTTGGCAAGCCAATACGGGAAATAGGCCTGATCCTGTTCCCGCATATACCCGCAGAGGAAAACTGGGCTGTCATGCAGGAAATAACAAAACGTGAAAATGAATTGCTTACCCGGACACCGCCTGAGCCGTATCCGGGTATTCCGGAAGTTTTTGCAAAGCTTTCCGCCCGCTATCCTCTTTTTATCATCAGCAACTGTCAGGCAGGATACATTGATACCTTCCTGTCTGCCACAAAGACAAGGCAATACATCACTGCTTATTGCTGTCCGGACGACACCGACATGCTGAAAGCCGATAATATTGTTCTTTTTGCCCAGAAATATCATCTGCAGCACCCTGTTTATATCGGGGATACAGAAATGGATGAGCAGGCATGCGAAAAAGCAGGCACTAATTTTATTTATGCCGTCTATGGATTTGGTACCGCTTCCCATCCAACAGCAGTCATCCACTCTCCCAAAGACCTTCTGCAGATTCTGTAGTAATCGAAGAAGCCCGGCTTTTACAAAGCCGGGCTCCCATTTCCCATTATTTATTATCTTTTTGCTTGCTCTTCCTTCACCCCATCCACAACGGTGATTCCCGCACTGACACCCAGGCGATTTGCGCCGGCATGAATGCAGGCAATCGCTTCTTCCGCAGTATGAATACCTCCGGATGCCTTTACCCCCATGTCCGATCCGACAGTCTTTCTCATAAGAGCCACATCTTCCGGTGTAGCGCCTCCGGTAGAGAACCCGGTTGATGTCTTTACAAAATCCGCCCCGCATTTTTTGGCGATCTGGCAAACCTTAATTTTTTCTTCATCCGTCAGAAGGCATGTCTCAATAATAACCTTTACCAGCGTATTCGTAGGAGCTGCTGCATCGACAACCGCCTGGATATCCTTTTCTACATAATCCCAGTTTTCTGATTTGATTTTCCCAACATTAACAACCATATCTACTTCATCTGCTCCGTCAGCAATAGCCACTTGGGACTCAAACGCTTTTGAAGCAGTAGATGTTGCTCCCAGGGGAAAACCGATTACGGTACAGACATGTACAGGACTGTCCTTTAGTGCTTTTGCGCACTGAGATACATAACAAGGATTCACGCACACCGATGCAAAATGATACTCATCTGCCTCTTGACACAGCTTCTTAATCTGCAGCTCTGTGGCATCCTGTTTTAACAGTGTATGGTCAATCATTCCCGCGATTTCACTTCTGGTAATTTTCATTAAAAAATCCTCTCTTAACAAGATCTATCTGCTCCAGGATTCTCTGTTTTCTGACTTATTTTCTCTGAGCACATTTTTCACTCTTCTTTTTTGGTTTTTTTTATGCTGTCCACACATATTCTGTTCTTCCGATTTTTTATAAGATTACTATATCACAAAGCACAGCGGAAATTTCAGCGGAAGAAATTTTCGCAAGAATGAAAGTAAAAATACGTCGCAGACAAAGGAGGTGTTTCTGCATGGCATTTGATAGGAAAGAACTGGAATTTACAAAGAGGGGACCTAATTTTGTTGACATGACAAAACCCGGACCGCCGATCTATCAATTTCCCATTACCGCTAAAGAAGAAGCGGCCAGAATGTACCGGCAGAAGGGCAGCATGTGGATGCCCTACGGTGTGGAGATCGGCATTTTCACTCCGCAGATTATTCCGGATAATATTGCCAGAGGTTTCGTGTTTGAAAAGAACATGATGTCCCCGGACAAATACGGCGGGAAGGATATGTTTGGGGTAGAGTGGGAATATGTCCCTGTCGTGGGCGGCTCCATGGAAAAACCGGGGGTTCCGCACCTGCTGAATGACATCAGCGAATGGCGTGATAAGATTGTGTGGCCGGATATTAACTCCTGGGACTGGGATCAGAGCGGCAGGGATAACTATGAATTTCTTCACAACGGGCAGTGCAACTCCTTCTGGTTCTTAAACGGCGCCGGCTTTGAGCGCATTATTTCCTTCCTTGGATTTGAGCAGGCAGCGGTAACCCTGATTGACGAGGACAGCACCGATGACCTGAAGGAGCTTTTGCAGAAGCTGGCAGATCTTCACATTCAGCTGATTGATGCAGCCTGTGAGACCTACGGAGACGGGATTGATTCCTTTACCTATCACGATGACTGGGGTTCCCAGAAGGCTCCGTTCTTCTCCAGGGACGTCGCGAGGGAAATTTTTGTTCCCTTCCAGAGGCAGATTACTGACCACATCAAGGCGAAGGGGAAATTTGCAGACCTGCACAGCTGCGGTCATATTGAACTGCAGATTGAGAATATTGTAGCCGCCGGATGGCAGTCCTGGACGCCCATGGCGATGAATGACACCAGGCAGCTTTACAAGGACTGGGGAGACAAGATTGTTATCTCCGTCTGTGATGATCCTCTACCGGCAGACGCCACTCCTGAAGAGCAGAAAGCGCAGGCTGTCCGGTTTGTCAAAGAGTATTATTCTCCGGACAGACCATCCCAGTTCAGCCTGTACTCGAACGCCAATCTTACCGACGCGTATGTGGAGGGACTGTACGAGACCAGCCGGGAAATGTATGAGTCCGGTACAAAGTAAATACATGTGAATTTTCAGAAGAGGATGCAGCATCTATGGCGAGATGCAGCATCTTCTTTTTTGCTCTTTTTATGCTTTACGGTCTGTCAAATAAATACAGATTGATATTATATCTGAATTTATATAAAATTATAGTATCTATTCAGCACCCCAGACTCAGAACGCTTTGCGGTTAAATCTTTCAATTATTCAGAAAGGCAGGTGACGCCAATGACAAAAAAGTTTTCAGTCTCTGTTCTGCTGGTCTGCAGCGTAATTGCATTGTCGTGCATTTCGGGCTGCGGCAGTTCCTCGAAGAGTACATCACCTGCTTCCGGATATGACGCCTTCCGGGCTTCCGGCACGATGGAAGCAGACGCGGCCGGTGACACCGCAGAAGATGGAATTGCCTCGGGGGAGACCGCGGCTGACTCTTCTGCTTCCGGAGACCAGTCCGGCTCAGCAGTCTCCGAGAACGGCTCTGTTTCTTCGGACAAACTGATTTACAGTGCGGAAGCGTCCCTGCAGACACTGGAGTATGACGACACGCTGAAGAAAATACATCAGGACACCGCGTCTCGCGGCGGCTTTGTTGAGAGCGAGTCGGAATCGGATTATGATTACAGCTGGTACCAGGAGGATGCCTCCTCCGATTCTTCCACACGCTCCGCCTACCTGACTCTGCGGATTCCCTCGGCAGAATTTCAGGACTTTCTGGATTCTCTGTCCGATTACGGAAAAATCATGAATAAAGCCGTCAGCACCGAAAACATCAGTAAAAAATATTCGGATACGCAGAAGCGCAAAGAGGCGCTGCAGATCGAGGCAGACAGGCTGACGGAAATGATGGAAAAGGCGGAAACGATCGAGGATATGATTTCCGTGGAATCCCGACTGACAGAGGTTGAAACCCAGCTGAACCAGATTAACACCGATATTTCCGACATGGACACGGACATCGCCTATTCCACGGTAAATTTGAGCATTGAAGAGGTTAAAAAATATTCTACTTCCGTAACAGAGCAGAAATATATCGAAAGAATTTCCGATGCATTCCAAAACAGCTGGAAGGGATTCGCTAACTTTTTCAAAAATCTGCTGATCGTGCTGATCTACCTGATTCCGCTTCTGGTAACAGCAGGCGCTGCCGCGATAGTTGTCCTGGTAATCCGTAGAAAGAAAAAGGGGAAAAAAGAGGAGCCAAAGAACGCTCAGCCCGAAAACCGGAAGGACCCCTGAAGTTATCTGCTCTGCCTGTGCCGCACCCGGATTCTGGAAATCAGGAGTGAAATTCCGGCCGCCGCAAGGATTCCGACGACGGCTCCTCCGCTGTCGATGCAGACATCCGTAAGCTGGCCACTGCGGCCGGGCACAAACAGCTGGTGAAACTCATCTGTCGCGGCATAGCAGGCGGAAGCCAGCCAGGCATAACACATTTTCCTTCTTCGCGTGCCGGTCATGGCTCCAAACAGCAGCATTCCCAACAGCGCATACTCGGACGCATGCGCTGTTTTTCTGACCGGATGATCTATTTTCCTTGCAAAATCCAGCTGCTCCTGCTCTGTCCAGCTGTCAAAACCCCGGACAAACAGATGACCGGCCAGCATTCCCGCGCGGTTGCTCTGGGCGGTGGATTCGTCCGCATTCTGTGAAGAAAAGAAAAAGATGGCAGCCATCCAGAGGATGGCCATCAGAGTAAATATTTTTTTACACTTTTTCATAAATATCAAAAACTGCTCAAGAGGTTTCTTCTCCGTAAATATAGCTTTTCAGATAAGCACTGTTCGCTTCCATATCCGGCACGAGCACATCCGCGCCGTCCATATTATCCGCGTAATAAGTTCCTTCCACAGGAATCTGGTAGTTCACCATATCTCCGCTGCAGTACAGTCCCTTAAACAGATCTACCAGCAGGTTCGGGTCTGTAATATCCGTGGTTATACTAGGCGCAGCAGAGCTGATAATGCTGTACTGCTTCAGCGGACCGCTTTTTTTGAATTTCGCGATGGCGGCTGTTAGTACCGTCCTCTGCCTCCGGGTGCGGTCCCAGTCGGAATTTCCTATATACCGCATGCGGCAGTAGGCAAGAAGCTGGGAGGATGTCATGGTATTGGTACCGGCGGTCAGATTCCATGTCTCCGCCGTACCGCCTTCCTCCGGATCGGTGGACATTCCCAGATCCGGATGCGCATTCAGATAATCCGCCTCTTCCTGCGTGAGATCAATATCCAGATCTCCGACGGCAAGCATGCTCTCCAGAAATGCCTCCAGGCCGACCTCCACATTTCCATTGATATCTATGCCGAAATCTTCCTGAATCGTTGTATCCAGAAGTTCCATTCCGCCATAGGCATAGGCGGCATTCAGCTTGTCATACCCGTAGCCGGGAATTGCCACATACATATCACGCATCAGAGAAGTCAGCACCACCTGCTTTGTTTTCATATTGATGCTGCAGATGATCATGCTGTCGGATCTGGTCTGTGTCTCTCCCTCCCTGGCATCTTGTCCGATCAGAAGGATATTCGTCACCGAGGCGTCTGACATGGTGCTGTAACCGTCCGCAGCTGTATTGTCATCCGCTGCCTTGTCCGCCACAGGATCCACATGATTGACCTTTCTGAGCGCTAAAAAGAGCAGCAGCGAAACAGCAATGATAACAGCAAAAAGGATTAGCAGCAGATTGCGGAAGAACCGCCGGACCGGATGGCGTTTTTTCTTTTTCGGACGCCGGCGGGGCGCGTAGTCCCTGTCATAATCATCCATCCTGGAATCATAGTCATCCTCATAGCGGTCATCGTAACGGCCGGAGCCTCTGACATCATACGTGTCATGATAAGGAGGGTTGTCATAATATCGGCTGTCATACGGGCGGCCATCCATATACCGGTCGTCATACAGGTCTCTGTCATAACGGCTGCGGGAAGCGTTTTTCTTCTCTTTCTTGTGATTCCCGATGTAGTCGTCCGGATAGTCGTCATAATAATCATCGTAGTCGGCTGACCCGGATCCATACTCGTGGTCATAACGGCTGTCGTTATAACGGTCTCTGTTTCTGCGTCGTCTGCTCATAAAACTCCTCCGCTTTATTCTTCATAATCCTCCCAGTCTTCCGCGTCCCATTTTCTTCTTCTGTTCTTCTGAAAACAGTCCTGGCAGATGCTGAAGGGATAATTCCAGTAAAGGGGCTTCCCACACTGGCGGCAGGTTCTTGTGAAATTTTTATCGCTAAGCTTCTGCATGATCATGGCAGCCACTCTTTCCTTCTTTCGGGAGACCAGCCGGGCCAGATCCTCTTCCGTGTACTGCACGGTCCGGACAAAGCTGAATACCAGATCGCACTCTCTGTATATTTCTTCCAGATCCTCCAGTGTTGCCTTCCGGTGAAGGACAGGCACATATTTACGCATCGGTTTTTCGGAATAATAATCCAGAATCAGATTTTTCCACATCTGCAGAAGCCGGTGATCGCGGGAGTCAAAGGGAATGTTAACCAGGGACAGCTGCGTATCCTTGTCCAGCATAAAAGTGGCAAATTCCGGTTTTTCCAGAATTCTTGCGAGCGACAGCTGCGTCCGCATATCCGCCTTCCGAAGAAATTCCGTATCCTGCACCTTCATCCAGTTGGTGATAATCTCGGAGAGGGGAATATCCAGATCAACCAGGGTCTGCGGCATCTGCATAACCGCATATTTCATCGGCTGATACTGCCCGGTCAGCAGCCTGCGGATTCTCTTTTTATCGGAAAGAGCATTCACCAGCCCTTCGTCAAACTGTCCTTTCCGCCCGGCCCGTCCGGCAATCTGCTTGACCTCCGACATGGAGAGCGGACGCATGTCTCTGCCGTCAAACTTTTCCGATTCCAGAAAAACCACTCTCCGTATGGGAAGATTCATCCCCATACCTATGGCGTCGGTACAGACCACGACGCTGCTCTCTCTCTCCAGAAATTTACGCATTTCATCCTTACGGACCGAATAGGGAAGCGCGCCGTAAATCACACTGGTTTTTATCCCGTGTTTCTCCAGCTCGGAGGCCACCGACAGAACTTTTTTCTTGGAAAAGACCACAAGCGCATCGTGTTTCTGCACGCCGCCAGGAAACTGGAACTGGCGGTTTTCCATCCGGAGCGGAACATCTCTGGTGTGCCGTACAACCTCCCAGGTATCGCCGCACATATCAATCAGCTTTTCCACCACCTGCTCTGCGTTCGGTGACATGCAGACATGAATTCGCTCACAGGCAAGACCCAGAATAGCCTTCAGCCAGGCCCATCCGCGATCCGGATCCTGCAGCATCTGCGCCTCGTCGATGACAGCCACCTTCGGATCTACGCCAAACTGTCCGGCGCTGTCCATTTTTTCTACTGTGCAGGAAAGATGATGTGCGCCGATCCGGTAATCATCCTCTTCTCCTGTCGTCATGGAGCATTCTACTCCCTCTGCCAGCAGTCTTTCCTGCACTTCCAGCGCAAGAAGGCGAAGGGGCGCCAGATAGAGGCCGCTCTCTGCGCCGGCAAGATCCTGAAGCGCTTCGTAGGTCTTCCCTGTATTTGTCTCACCCACATGCAGGATAAAATGCCGCTGCAGCTCTCTTGCCTCCGGGTACATTTCCACCGGATTCTGGAGAAGGGATTCGTTAAACAGCTGCCGGAGTCTTTCCTGCTTCAGACGCTTTTCCTGCTTTTTTCTCTGTTTCCCCCTGTTGTATTTTTTTGAACGCCAGTACGGGTATGGTTTTTTCTTATCACTCATAAGCTTTCCTGTTCTCTGATTCTTCCTGACGCCTTCTGTTTTTTGTTTTCTTCCGATCTGTTCACGATAATAATCCCGGCAGATACCAGGAAAAGCGCCAGAAGCCCGGACAGGCTGAAGGCCTGATTTTTTTCTCCCAGTATCAGCGCAGACAGGAGCACACCAAACAGCGGGTTGGAGAAATTATAGACGGCGATCCGGCTCACCGGATTGTACTTCAGAAGAATACTGTAAAGGGTGTATGCCGCCGCGGAAATAAATGCCATGTACAAAAGCAAAAACCATGCATAGGCGGACACGGGCGCCAGCCTTCCTCCTCCCAGAAAGCCGCCAATGGCCAGAACCAGTCCCCCCAGAAGAAACTGCCAGCCGCTCAGCATGACCGGATCTTCCGTCCGGCTGAATTTCTTAATAAAGCCGGCAGAGACAGCAGCACTGAAAGCCGAGAGAAGAATAAACCCCTCTCCCGTCATGGAAAAGCCGAAGGTTCCTCCGGATCCCGGAAGCTGAACCAGCAGGACCCCCAGAAAACCGATGATGCTCCCGGTCAGCTTTCTTCCAGTCATTTTCTCGTAATGAAATATAAAAACGGCGGTAAAGATTGTCAGAAAAATATTGGAGGACTCTATAATGGCGGAACTGACCCCGGAGGCTCTGGCAAGTCCACTGTAGAACAGGACATACTGCAGGATTGTCTGAAACAGCATAAGGACAAGAACCGGGCGGACGGAAGAACGAACCGGATGAAGAAACTTCTTCTTTATCAGGCTTCCGGCAAAAATGACCAGCACCCCGGCCAGGGCAAACCGCACACCGGCAAACAAAATGCGGCCGGCGGCATCCGATCCGGAGATCTGAAACAGCTGATACCCCGCTTTTATGCAGGGAAAGGCACTTCCCCAGAGAAAATTGCAGAATACAGCGGTCAGGCAGACAATTAATGGCCTGTTCCAGATCATATGATGTTCTGCGTTTCCCTCCTGCATCTGCCGCTATCCGCCTTTCTCCGTGTGTCAGAAATACCCTCGGCCGCCTGCATGCAAACATACGTGGTATCGGACTTTTGACACTGTAATCATCTTCTGATGATGATATAGTAACATTTTTCCCGGCATTTATCGCCTGTCTTTTCAGGCCTCCAGGTTCCACCTGCGCCGCCCGCCGCCAGGGCGGAGGCATTCTACATTTCCCCGGAACGCCAGCCTGCAGCAGAATCCTGCTGTCCGAGAAGTTCATGAATCAGCCGGATGTCCTCCTCCACGGAAATTCCCCGAACATTCAGCATATCGCCGGTAATGGACGCATTCGAGCCGGAGCAGAAACAATCTCTTCCCTCATCCGGGAGGAAGTCTCTTCCCGCCGCCAGCCGGATCCATGCCCTGGGCAGAATAAAACGAAAGACAGCGATGGTCCTCCTGACTTCATCCGGACTTAACCTTTTCTGATCTTCCAGAGGTGTTCCCTTTACCGGATGAAGCATGTTTACCGGAACCGATTCCGTCCCCAGCTCCCGTTCGGCAAGTGCAAGGTCCACTCTGTCCGCGAAGTTTTCTCCTGCGCCGATAATCCCTCCGCTGCACACCTCCAGTCCCTCCTGATGCGCCATCCGAATTACCTTCTTTTTATCCTCATAGGTATGGGTAGTACAGAGCTGCGGAAAAAAGCGTTCGGACGTCTCCAGGTTGTTATGAATTCTCTCCACTCCGGCGTCTTTTAATGCGTGAAGATCTTCCCTGTCTAAAAGGCCCAGGGAGGCGCAGAGATGAATTTCCGTCTTTTCCCGAACTTCCCGGATCACCTGGCAAATATGCGCAATTCCCGCTTTGTCCATTTTTCTTCCGGAAGACACCAGTCCGAAATGCCGGACGCCCTGCCTGTCTCTCTGAACAGCCATTTTCTGTACCGGTTCTGAAGAAAGCAGCGGAAACGTACGTATCTCTGAAGAGGCGCACGACGCCTGTGGACAGAAACTGCAGTTTTCCGAACATCTCCCTCCTCTGACACTGATGACCGCACACATATCAAAATCCCTGCCGGAAGCAGATCTCCGGATTTCATCCGCGGCACGGCAAAGTGCCCGCAGGTCTGTATTCTCAAGCTGAAGAGCCTCCTCTTTTGATATCCGGTATCCTTTTAATACTTTGTTTTTCAGGATCTGAAGCTCCGCATCTGTCATGGCTGCTTTTCCTTTCCGCATGTTCCAGTGACCATCACTGATACAGAAGTATCAGCTTTTTTCCGGTCTGTGCTGCCTTCCCTTTTTCTTTTTTCCTGTTTTTTTAACGGAAAACCCGAAGGTTCCAAGCGCCGTTCCCAAACCGTAATAGGTGCCGTGAGAGTAGGCGGCCAGCTTCGCATCTTCCATATGGAAGCGTCCCTTCTCGTCCAGAAGGCGATCTTCTGCCTGCACGCAGACCACTTCCGCCAGAAACAGATCATGACTGCCAAGCTCCAGAACCTGCTTGACCCTGCACTCCAGACTGACCGGGGACTCTTCGATGGTCGGACAGTCCAGAACCTGGCCTTTCCCCGGTGTCAGACCGCATTCCCGGAATTTATCCACCTCTCTTCCGGAGCGGACACCGCAGAAATCCGCCGCTTTAACAAGCTTCTCTGTTGTCAGATTCACCACAAAGATCCCTGTCTTTTGTATCAGATCATGGGAGTACCTGGACTTCCGGACGGAAATAGAAAGCATCGGCGGATCGGAACAGACGGTTCCTGCCCAGGCCACGGTAATAATATTCGGATTTCCTTCTGAATCCCTGCAGGAAACCATGACGGCGGGAACCGGATAAAGGAAGTTGCCGGGTTTCTCAAATGTGATTTTCATACTTCAAACCTTTCTGTCAGGATTTAACATATATGTATCTATTCAGCCCCTCAGAAAACTTCTGAAATCGTCCGGTGAGCAAGCTCTCCGTCCGGATTTCATCAGTTTCCTGGGGTGCTGAATAATTACACATATATAAGGAACCGCCATGCCCGCGGATGGAACAACGAAAAATGCTAAATTGCTTTTTTCAGGCAGGCTTAATACGGTTCATTATACGGTCGCCGGCTGTTTCCGTCAATAACACCGGATTCCTGAAGGGGTTAAAGCGCCGGAATGCAGAAAGAGAGCAGCCCGAAAGCTGCCCTCTCTGTTTCTTATTCATCTTACTCCAGCATGACGCCGGTAGCCGTTCAAAGCCTGTTTTAGTCGTACAGGTTCGGTTTGATCTCAGAATCGTTCATGTTGGAGGAATCATACCAGTAACCTTCGGTCGGAACATCCGCCGGATCGTCACCGTTTGCTGCCATTGTCAGAGCGTAGATAGCATAGTAGCCCATCATCAGCGGAGACTGTGTAACTGCACCGTACAGAGTGCCATCCTCAATAGCGCCCTTAATGGTGGAGCCTGCATCAAATCCGATTCCGATGACATCGCCGTTGGATGCGTCTGTTCCCAGAACACTCAGGTTGGAGTTAGCGGAAACAACACCTTCTGCAGCAGTCTGGTTGGAACCGAAGATAGCAATCGTATCTTCCTTGGAAAGAATGGTCTGCGCCTCTGTGGAGCAGAGCTCAACAGTGGTCTGTGCCGGAACGGCAACTTCGATGACGACATCGGTATCACCGGTATCTGCACCTTCCGCCGCATTTACATAGAACTCGTTTCCTTCTACGCTGACCGTCTTGCCGTCTTTCTGAATAAGCTCGATCATCTTGTTAATGAATCCAAGACCACGCTGCTGAATATTCAATGCAGTTGCATCCTGGTTTACCTCGCCGATACGAACCTGTCCGTCCGCATTGGCGATCTCGTCCTTGATGGCATCATACATATGCTCTGCGGCAACCTCGCCGGCCTGCGTATTATCGGTTGCAACCGTGCAGACTACGGAGCCTTCCGGAGCATCAGCAATACCGGTATCAAATGCTACAATCGGGATATTCTTGCTGGCGGCCGTCTTCAGAGCGTCAATCACGGAAGAGGTATCGCATGCGGCAAGTCCGATTCCCTTCGGACTGCTGTTAATAGCGCTGTTCAGCATGTTCAGCTGGTCTGCAATATCAGACTCGGAATTCGGTCCCTGTGCGGTGTAGGTAACACCCAGCTCCTCCGCTGCTTTCTTCATACCCTCCTGCGCTGCGTCCCAGTAAGTGGACTGGAAAGATTTAACCAGCATCGGGAACGCATAAGCCTCGTTAGCCTTCAGCCCCTCAAACTGTGCGGTGCCGTCATCTCCGGATGCGGCAGCGCTGCTGGAAGCAACCACCTCAGCCGGTGCACTGGTGGCTGTTGTCCCTACGGACTCAGAAGAAGCACTGGATGTGCTGCTGGCTGCCTCTGCCGCGGAGCTGGATGAAGCTGCGCCGGATGCAGAGCTTGCTGCAGACGTGCTGCTGGCAGAACTGGAGCCGCCGCAGGCTGCAAGCATGCTGGCTACCATTGCGGTGCTGAGAAGTGTAGCAATAACTTTCTTTCTCATAAGGTTCCTTTCCTCCTTTGGTGAAAAGTGTTGAGTGGTTGTTTATATGAAGTCCTCCTCTTAAACGGACTGCATATTTACTGTGTTATTACCTGTAATCATATTAACATTATGAAAACATACTGTAAACAGTCTTTGAACAAATTATGTACAAACTTTTTCTAAACAATTCGTAAACGCTGTGCCCCGCAGGCGGGACCCCGGATTTTATTTACTGCTTCGCCACAGCTCTTTTTCTCTTGATGATATCAATCAGGACAGCTCCGATCAGGACAAAACCAGTGATGATCTGCTGCCAGTTTGCCTGCAGACCGATGTAAGGAAGTCCGGTCTTCAGAAGTACAATGACAAACACACCGGCAAAGGTTCCGATAATGGATCCGTAACCGCCTGTAGCCGCTACGCCGCCGACAAATACGCCGCCGATGGCATCCAGCTCCAGACCGGCTCCGGTTCCGGGCTGAACGGTCGGGGTGACAGCAGCATAGGCAATCGCCGCAAGTCCCGCGAAGAGACCACAGATCACATAGTCCATGACATGATAGAACTTTACATTAATACCGGAAAGAATCGTCGCCTCCTTATTGGATCCGATGGCAATGGTATAGCGTCCGAATCTGGTATGATTCAGTACAAATTCCATGACAAGAACGAGAATGATCATCAGGATAATGCCGATCGGAAATTTAAACGCCCCTCTGCCGGACCCGAATGTCAGCTTGAAGATACTGTGGAACCACCCTCCCGGCTGCTTCAGCGTCGGCCAGGGAGTCGCGGAGCATCTGGATCCGATGCCTCGTGTGATCATACAGGTACATAGTGTTGCCAGGAATGGCGGAAGACCCATAATTCCAATCAGGACACCATTCAGAAGGCCAATGCCGCATCCGAGAAGAATGCAGACAAGCATAGCCACCGCAACAGGGCAGTTATAATTTCTGACCAGCGTTCCGCCGATCAGCGCGTAGCAGACCATTCCGGTTCCGATGGAAAGATCAACGCCTGCCGTAATCAGCGGGAAGGTTACACCGATCGCCATGAGAATGTCATAGTAGGAAAAATCCAGCATACTGAGGATGGAGGAATATTTCCGGAATTCCTTACTGAAAATTACATAAACTGTGATCAGAGCGATAATAACAAGAAGTACAATGAACCGCTGATCACCCAAAAGTTTGGATTTCTTCTTTGTCATGTCTGCCTCCCCTTAATCAATATTCCGAGTAGCCTTGTCCATGATACGTTCCTGGGTCGCCTCTTCGATCATAAGCTCTCCGGTTTTGCGTCCCTCACACATAATCACAATACGGTCACTCATTCTGAGAATCTCAGTCATTTCAGAAGAAATCATGATGATCGATTTACCTTCTGATACCAGCTTGTTCATCAGTTTGTAGATTTCGTTCTTCGCTCCTACGTCGATACCGCGGGTCGGCTCATCGAAAATCAGGATATCACTGTTCCGCACCAGCCATTTTGCGATAACGACCTTCTGCTGATTACCTCCGGAAAGATTGACGACAAGCTGATCCGCGCTGGGGGTCTTGGTCGCCAGCTCTTTGATATACTTTTCTGCCGCTTTCTTCTCTTTCACTTTGTTGATGAAGGGGCCATTGCAGAAATCTTCCATGCTTGCCAGCGTGGAGTTCTCTGTAATGGATTTTTCCACAACAATTCCATACCTTTTCCGGTCCTCGGACAGGTACCCGATTCCTGCCTTTACGGCGTCCTGCGGAGAATTAATGGTCACCTCGTGCAGCTGACCGTCTTTTCCCATAATGGAAATCTTCCCGCTCTGTTTCGGATCCGCGCCGAAAATGGCACGCGCGGTTTCGGTACGTCCTGCGCCCATCAGTCCGGAGAAGCCCAGGATCTCGCCCTTTCGAAGCTCAAAGCTGACATCCTGCACCATTCTTCCGGCATTCAGGTTTTCCACCTTCAGGACGACAGGCGCATCCTTCGGAACCATACTGTGTGTCTTCGGTTCCTCGTAAATGACACGTCCTACCATCATGTTGATGATATCTTCCTTGGTGCAGTCTTTTGTAACCAGTGTTCCCACATAGCAGCCATCCCTCATGACGGTAACACGGTCTGTGATAACCTTGATCTCGTCCATACGGTGAGAGATGTAGACAATGCCGAGGTTTTTCTTGCGGAGATCACGGATGATGTTGAACAGATCCGCGATTTCCTTCTCCGTCAGAGCGGCGGATGGCTCATCAAAGATAATCAGCTTCGCATGATGGGAAATTGCCTTGGCAATCTCACACATCTGCTGCTTGCCGACAGTCAGCTCGTTCATCTTCTCCCGTGGATTAATGTCGATATGCAGTTCGTCGAACAGCGCCTTGGAATCCTCGATCATTTTTTTATCATCAATCCGGATTCCCTTTTTCGGCTCGCGTCCGATAAAAATGTTCTGGGCCACGGTCAGATCCCCGACCATGTTCAGCTCCTGATGAACAATAACCACGCCGGCATCCTGCGCCTCACGTGTATTCTGAAACTCTACTTCCCTGCCTTCGTAGGTAATCGTTCCGGAATCTTTTTTGTATATTCCGGTGAGAACCTTCATCAGCGTCGATTTTCCGGCACCGTTCTCTCCCATAAGAGCGTGTACTTCGCCGCGTCTTACCTCAAGGTCTACATGATCCAGCGCATGAACACCCGGAAAAGATTTGTCGATACCCTTCATTGTAAGAATTACGTCACCCATTCTCTTCTCCTTTCATCAGTTCTTCTTGCGCCGTGCGGAAACATCTGCGTATACGGCAACAATAACGATGATACCGGTTACGATCAGCTGAATATCCTTGCCAAGTCCTAATGCCAGGATACCTTCCTGCAGAAGAGAAATCGTAACAACGCCAATCACTGTACCAAGGATAGAAGCAAGGCCTCCGACCATGGATGTACCTCCCATGACACAGCCGGCAATTGCCTCATTATTGTACTGATCGCCGTATCCCGGCTGTACTGTGGTGTATGCCGCAACAAAGAACACAGCAGCAACTCCTACCAGAAGACCGCAGATAACGTAGGCAAGCATCTCCCATTTCTTTGTGTTTACACCGGAAAGCCGCACCGCCTCACGGTTGGATCCGAGGCAGAGAATGTATCTGCCGGCTTTTGTATTATAGAGGACGATGCCGCAGACAAATGCGGCAGCCAGGAAAATAATGATTCCTGTGGGGAATCCGTTTACCGCAACGATGCTGCGGAACGAACCGCCCGGAGCCCCCTGCATAGGCCAGCTGACGGACTGTGTCTTGGTGAAAACAGCGCCGATTCCTTTTCCGATGTTCATGGAAGCCATGGAAACAATAAATGGCGGAACCGACCAGTAAGCAACCAGATATCCATTAAAGAGACCGAACGCAAGACCTACCAGAATACTGATCAGAATGGATGCTCCGATCGGAACGCCGTGCATGTTCAGACAGTAGCCCGCGATCAAAGCGCAGCAGAACATGACCGGACCGATTGAGAAATCGATACCGCCGGTCGCGATGACGAATGTGACTCCAAGCGACAGAAAGCCAAGGAAGTACACATAATTCAGAGTGTCCAGGATACGCGCAAGACCGACGAATCCGGGAATGGCTACACAGAAAACGATGTACATCGCAATCAGAACGCCAATCAGAACAACTCTGTTAAATCCGATTTTTCTGACGATTGGATTTTGCTTGAATTTTTCCAACTTTCTCCCTCCAATACCATGCTTGACTTGTTACCTTGAACAAAACGTGAAACGTTTCGTTTCCTTTTCTTTGGTTATTATCGCATAACATCCCCCGGACGTCAATGTATTTTCCATAACTAAATCAACAAAAAGCTTGTCTTTTTTCTGTACAATTCAACAAGATGCATAATCAGTCCTATATAAATTAAGGCAGAATGACGAACTCCTTTCTGCCCAACATTCTGCCTTCTGACTGCTTCTCTATTGATTTTATATCTGTACCTGCCGTAATGGCACCTGCCGCATACAGGGAGCGCAGGAATTATGCCGGTTCACAGACACTTTATTTGTCCCACAGGGCGTCCGTCCCATCCGGATCCCAGAGTTCCTGCCAATCCTCTGCACCCGGCCAAAGGAATACCTGTCCCTTGACCAGACGGTTATTGCACTCCATTTTTTTCATCTCTTCCATCTCTTCGTCCGTCAGTGGATCCTCTGTCACACACATGAGATTGGAGGTATAATTTTTTTCTTTGATCGAGAAAGGAATCGGCGTCTGTCCTCTCTGCACCGCCCACTTGATGGCGATCAGAACCGGATGTACGCCGTGTGCCTGTGCGATTTTCCGGATGACCGGCTGCTCCAGGTCTGCAATATCCTCCGCCGTGCGATCCCTTTCCGGGCGATCCGGAGAACCAAGCGGGCAGAAGCCTACGGCCTGAATTCCCTGACTGCGGACATAGTCAAACAGTTCCTGCTGCTGGAAGCAAGGGTGCAGCTCCATCTCAATAGCAGCCGGTTTGATGCGGCAGAGAGGGAGAACTGCCTTTAATTTCGGCAGTGTCATGTTAGACATGCCGATGTGCCTGGTAAGCCCCATATCCACCAGCCGCTCCATCTGTCTCCAGGTTGCCATAAAACGGCTGACAGAGAACGGCTTGGAGTCCGGATTCCGCTCCGTCACATCGCATTTAGGCGGATGGTAATTGGGGAACGGCCAGTGCACATAATACATATCCAGGTAATCCAGCTGCAGATCCTTCAGACTCTGCGCGCAAGCCAGAAGGACGTCGCCCTTTCCGTGCATATCGTTCCATACCTTGGAGACGATAAACAGATCTTCTCTTTTTACTTCTCCGGACGCAAACGCATCCGCGAAAACCTGACCGATCTGTGCCTCGTTCCCATAACAGGCGGCGCAGTCAAAATGGCGGTAGCCGACCTTTATGGCTCCCCTGACGGCTTCCTGCACCTGTTCCGCCGTCGCGTGGTCGCTGCCGAATGTTCCCATGCCCACTGCCGGCATTTTCGCGCCTGTGTAAAGCGTGCGCTGGGGAACCTTTGCCGGATCTATTTTTTCCATTGCTTTCCTCCTTCAAATCTTTGAAACGTTTGTACCTGTTTTCCGTGCTCTATCAGCGGAGCTTTCTTATTTCAATCTGAGGTTCCAGTTTTTTCATATCTTCCATGCGGAAAAATCCCGTCCGGTTGGTCATGGCTGCGGCAGCCGAAACAGCGCTTGCCAGCTTCAGAGATTCCGGCATGGACAGGCCTCTTGCGATTCCGGTACAGAAACCGCCGATCATGGCGTCCCCGCATCCGACCGTATTGACTGCGTCGATTTTGGGAACCAGCGCCTGGAAGGCTCCTTCCTCACAGGACATTAGAGAGCCCGAACTTCCGAGGGAAATCACCACTGCCGGGATTCCCCTGGCATGGAGTTCCTTCGCCGCATCTAAAAGTTCCTGTGTGTCATCCGGATTCAATTTCCGGCCGACCAGCATCTGAATCTCATCGATATTGGGCTTTATCATAAACGGATGATCATCCAGGCATTCCTCCAGCGTTTTTCCGCTGGTATCCAGAATAACTTTTTTCCCAGCCTTTTTGCCTGCCGCGAGCATTCTCTTATAGAGCTCCGGGGTGCATCCCTCCGGCATGCTGCCGGAAATGGCGGCGACACTGCAGTCCGCAGCCAGCTCTGTAAATTTCTTTACCAGACTGTCCTGATTCTGCTGCGTGGCTCTTGCCCCGGGTTCCAGGAACTCCGTCTGGGTGTGATGGTTCTCATCCCAGATGTTAATGCAGCTTCTTGTCTCCCCTATGCACCAGATAAAATCTTCCCGGACTCCTTCTGCTTTCAGCTTCTCCTGAATGAACTCCCCGGAGTGTCCTCCCAGGAAGCCTGTGGCGATCACATCCTCCCCGGCGATGCGGGCGGTTCTGGACACATTCAGTCCCTTTCCTCCCGCAGAGAGTTCTACGCTTTTCACCCGGTTTACGCTGCCCACATCAAAGCTCGTGACAACATATCTCTTGTCTATGGCGGCATTTGCCGTTACTGTCAGAATCATCTTATGCCTCCGAATCTACCAGGATTTTCCCCTTGACCTTTCCAGGTTCCTTGTACCAGGCGAATGCCTCGGCAAGCCGGGAAAGGGGAACAATTTTCCATATCATGCGAGGATCGTATTTCAGCTGGCCGGTGGCAAAATAGTGGGCGACGTCGTCCCATTCATGTCCCGGAAACGGAGCCGAATAGGACATCCAGGATCCTGTCAATGTAAATTCCTTGCGGTTGAGGTTTTCCCATTCGCCTACGGAGAAGGAAAGCTCTTTTTTCGGAGTCCCGATAAAGCACACTCCTGCCTTATTGGCAGCGAGCTGAAAAGCCATCTTCATGGTAATGGTATTGCCGGCTGTCTCGTAAACATAGTCATACCCGACATTTCCGGTCAGTGCCATTGCCTTTTCCATATAATCCTTCTGCAGGGTATTGATTCCTGCATCCGCCCCAAGCTCTTTTGCCAGCTCCAGCTTTTCATCCACAATATCAAAGACGACAACCTTGCTCGCCCCAAAGATTTTTGCCCACTGCATGGTCAGCATACCGATGGGACCTGTTCCCAGAATGGCTACCGTATGTCCGCCCTTATAACCGGTTCTTTCCAGGCCGTGAAGCGCAACCGTAGCCGGCTCAAACAAAGCCGCCTGCTCGAAGGAAACCTCCTCGGAAAATTTTACCGCATTCAGCTCCGGCACAACCACATACTGCGCAAAGCTTCCGAACTGCCTGGAACCGATAAAGCTGTAATGTCTGCAAAGAGAATAATCCCCCCTCTGGCAGTCCGCACATTTCATACAGGGAACCAGCGGAACCCCTGCTACGCGGTCTCCCGGCTTTACGCGGGTAACCCCCGCCCCGGTTTCTTCCACAACGCCGGAAAATTCATGGCCGAGAATGTTCGGGAAGAAATGGCAGGCATCCCCATTGACACGGGGAATATCCGAGCCGCAGATTCCGGTGTATTTTACCTTGACAAGGACTTCTCCCTCTTTCGGAACCGGTTTCTCGATATCCTCATAACGCAGATCTTCTTTGGCGTGTACCACGCCGGCTTTCATCATAACTGACATTTTCATCCTCCTGCCTTTTATAAATGTCCATAAAATATATAAACGGGAAGCTCAGCACGATTCTGTCTGGCAGCCTGCCTGCGGCACGGAAACCAGACGGCACGCACCTACTCCTTCATCATCGGTTCCAGTCTCCGGTAAAGCTCCAGATAAGTCTGGTACGCCTTTTCATATGCTTCTCTGTTGGCCGGGTTCGGATGATGGTGTCTTGTGACACGAACTGTCTTACGAACCGCCTCCTCATAGCTTTGATAGATACCGGTTCCGACTCCGGCAAGAATAACGGCTCCCAGTGTCGTGGCTGTATCAGAGGAAGGCACCTCGATCGGCTTTCCCGTCACATCCGATTTGATCTGTGTCCACAGCAGGCTGTTGGCGGAACCGCCCATGGACCGCAGCACCTCCGCCCTCGCCCCCGCGGCTTCCGCCACATCCAGGTTATGCTTCAGCGCGAACGCGACGCCTTCCATGCAGGCCCTCACCATATGTCCCTTTGTCTTGGAAAAATCCAGGCCATAGAAAACACCCTTCGCGTAAGGATTCCAGATCGGTGAACGCTCTCCATTCATATAAGGAAGAAACACAAGACCGTCACATCCGGGATTTACCTTTTCCGCCCGTTCATTCAGCTGTACCAGAGAGGATTTTCCGTTTTTTCCCTGACTGAGACGCTCTTCCCCGGCAAATTCCTTTTCGAACCAGCGCATGACTCCGCCCCCGCCGGTCGTTCCTCCCTGCAGGAGCCATGTCCCGGGAACCACATGAAAACTGAGTATCAGCCTTGGATCTGCCTTGTAATCCTTCAGACAGATGCTCATACCTCCTGCCTGCCCGCCCTGTTCCTGCGTTTCTCCCTGGTGAATGACTCCGGCACCCAGTGTTCCGCATGCGGCATCCAAGCCTCCCGCAACAACCGGGATGCCTTCCGGAAGTCCGGTTTCTTTTGCCGCCCCAGCTGTTACCCTTCCGATGACCTGGTCGCAATTCAAAATTTCCGGAAGAAAATTCACCGGAATCCCCATCTCCCTGGCCATGTCGGTGTCCCATTTTCCGGTCCGCATATTAAAGCAGTGCCATCCGTAAGCATCACAGATATCTTCCGTAATTGCCCCTGTCAGCCTGTAACCGATATAACCGTTGGCATGAAGGATCTTCTCCGTCTTTTCAAACACTTCTGGAAGCATTTCCCTGTACCAAAGCACCTTTGGTGTGGTATACGACGGCTGCAGGGGATTTCCCGCCAGATTGAAAATCTGATCCTCTCCGATACGGCTGTTCAGCCTGTCACAAATTTCCTGCGCGCGCGTGTCCATCCAGATCGGGGTATTGGCCAGACATTTTCCCTCTCTGTCCAGCGCAATGGCCGACCATCCCTGCCCGTCTATTCCGATTCCGGCAATCTCTTCCGGACGGACAGCGCCGCTGTCCCATATTTTTTTCAGAGCCATGCAAACTCCCCGGTACCAGTCCTCCGGGTTCTGCTCTGCCCACCCCTGATGGGGATAAAAAACCGGGTAATCCCCTGTGCCGGATGCTTTCACATTCCCGTCTGTGTCAAATACGGCCGCTTTGCATGCACTGGTGCCGATGTCGATCCCCAGCAGATATTCCGCCATTCTTTCACCTCTTTTTATAGATAATCCTCTGCCCGGTCCGTTCCCGCTAAAAGCCGGAAAAACTTTTATTCTCCGGATGCACCGGCAACCGTCCGGACAGACTTCCCTTCCAGAATTTCCGTAGGCAGCCATACATGCTCTTTTCCCGAATCTTCTCCGCCGCAGAGGCGGCGGAGCATAATGCCTGCTGCCCTGTCTCCGATCTGGTTCACGGGCTGGTTGATAATTGTCAGGCGCGGATGTACGGCTCTGGCAAACTGCGGATTGTCAAAGCCGACCATGGACAGCTGCTCCGGGATGCTGATATTTCTTTCGTTTGCGGCAATAACAGCCCCGAAGCTCATCCGGTAGCTCGCCGCTATCACCGCGGTCATATCCGGGTTTCTGTCTATCAGGCGGTCCATTCCCGCAGTCCCGCTGTCGATGGTATCTTCTCCCTGATAGATCAGTTCTTCCGAAGCTTCGATTCCGGCCTCCTCCAGGGACTTTCTGTACCCGCGAAGCCTCTGTCTGGCAGCATGATTAGACTGCGGGCAGGCAAGGAGGCCAATTCTTTTGTGCCCCTTCTGTGTCAGAAGGCGTACCGCCGAACGCACTGCCTGATAGTTATCCACACAGACACTGTCGCAGTCCAGTCCGTCAATCTGCCTGTCAATCAGCACCACCGGTTTTCCGGCCTTAATGTACGGAAGAAGATGTTCTCCGGATGAATCCACCGGAATATTAAAAATCCCGTCCACCCTTCGGCGGAAAAGGAACTCTGCCGCTTCTTCCTCCCGCACCGCATCCGTGCGGCAGTCGCAGATCAGCATGGCATATCCGTGCTGACGGAGAATATCTTCGATCCTGCTCAATACGGCGGCACAGAAGGTACTGTTCAGCTCCGGAATAATCGCCCCGATCATGCGCGTGCGGTTTGTTTTCAGCTGCCGTGCGGTTTCATTCACCTCGTAGTGAAGCTCGCTGATCGCTTTCTCGATTTTTTCCCTGTTCTGCGGGCGGACATGTCCTCCATTGAGATAGGAAGACACGGTAGCTACTCCGAGGCCGGTTCTGCCGGCGATATCTTTAATTGTCGCTGCCATTTCGGCCTCCTTCCTCCGCTTACAAGCGCATTCCCGAACTCCTGCTTTCCCGGATTCTGCCCTTCCGCGCCGGAATGGCCGCAGGGATCCCTGTGCCGTCAGGCTTTTCCGTCACAGCCACAGACTTTCATTCTTGCCTCCACCAGCGTCTTTACTGCCTCGATCGCCGCCTCGCCGTATTTTTTCGGATCAAAGACATCCGGATCTTTTTCAAAGACAGCCGCAACCGCCCGGCTGTAGGCATTCCTGAGTTCTGTAGCAAAATTCACTTTACAGATCCCGCGCTTTACACATTCCCGGACCTGATCGTCTGTAAGCCCGGAAGCACCATGAAGTACCAGCGGAACCTCCACGACTTCGCGTATTTCAGAGAGACGGTTCACATCCAGAACCGGTGTTCCCTTATAAAATCCGTGGGCTGTTCCGATTCCGACTGCCAGTGAAGAGATGCCTGTGCGCTCCGCGAATTCCTTTGCTTCCTGCGGATCCGTGTAGATATCCTTTCCGTCAGACACCGTGTCATCTTCTTTTCCGCCGACCTTTCCCAGCTCTGCCTCACAGGGAATCCCGACTGCAGCAGCCAGGTCTGCCACCTGTTTGCTGACCCTGATATTATCCTCAAAGGGAAGTTTTGACCCGTCCATCATCACAGAGGAATAACCGGCAACAATGCACCGCACCGCCATCTCATAGCTGGGGCCATGGTCCAGATGCAGGCATACCGGTACCGAAGCGCGCTCCGCCTCTGACTTAACGATTGCGGCATACGTCTCCGGAGTACCGTACCTTAATGTTGCTCCGGTCGTCTGAATCATAACCGGGGCGTGCAGTTCCTCCGCAGCACGGATGATTGCTTTTACCATTTCCATGTTTTCCGCGTTAAACGCTCCGACCGCGTAGTGTCCTGCCTGCGCCTCCAAGAGCATCTGTTTGGATGTTACATAAGACATATCTTTTTCCCTCCATTTTACCTGTCTGCCTGCCATGCTCCATATGACCGGAGACACTGTCACATATAAAACCGAATCGTTTCGGATATTTTTATTAAAGCATGCCGGCATGTTTCTGTCAACAGTTTTCCGAAACGATTCGGTTTTGAATTTTATCCCCTTCTGCGCTGTCCCGGCTGTAACGAAAACAGGGTGGCTGCTGCCACCCTGTTTTCAAACGATAAGGTATACGGATAAAACACAGAGAATCAGGATGTCCGCCCTGTCAAGCCTCTCCCTGACTCAATTTTTTTTAGTACCGACAGCCATGCAAACCAGGTAAACAGGCAGGCCGCCACCCAGGCCATGGGATCACAGAAGCAGGCAAGCGCATAGCTGTGCACATGCATGGCAATCAGCGCCGTGATAAACCGCGCGCCCAGCTCCACCACGCCTCCCAGCATGGGAAGGAGACCGTACCCGCATCCCTGCATGGTGTTGCGGAACACAAAGATAAAACTCAGCGGTATGTAAAAAATGATTGTGAGGTACGTGTAGGTGCGGGCCCAGGGCATCAGCTGCGTCAGATCTGCATTTCCGGTAAAGAACATCCGGACCGTGACCGGCAGCATAAAGTAGCCGACAGCCATAGCTATTACGGAGTAAATAACAAGAATGATCAGAGAAGCACGTACTCCTCCTTTCACTCTGTCGATGTCTCCATACCCGTAATTCTGTCCGCTGTATGAGGCCATAGCCTGTCCCATGGAAGGCATCCCCTGAGTGAGAAGATTCCCCATCTTGTTGGCAGCCGTAAACCCGGCTACCGCCACAGAGCCGAAAAGGTTAACGGCGGCCTGCATGATCATGGTTCCGGATGCCGTAATGGCAAACTGCAGAGCCATGGGAACTCCCACGCGCATCTGAAATCTGGTATCTTCCCGACTGAACTTCCACTCCCCCCTCTTCGGCCAGAGGATATGGACTCTGCGATAGATATAAAGAAAGCAGAGCACCGCTGAGATTCCCTGGGCGATCACCGTTGCAACGGCAGCTCCTGCCACGCCCATATGAAACCGGATAATAAGAAGCAGATCCAGAAACACATTCAGCACGGCGGAAAACACCAGAAAATACAGCGGAACCCGGCTGTTTCCCACCGCACGCAGGAAAGCGGAGGTCAGATTATAGTAGACGCTGGCCGCCGTTCCCATACAGATAATCATGATATAGGTACAGGCATCCTGAAAAATATTTTCCGGCGTGTTCATTAAGCGGAGAAGAGGCTTCATGCTCACCAGATATACCACGGTCAGGATCACCGTAACTGCCGCCGACAGCAGGATGGCGTTTGCCACGCTGCTGCGGATGCCTCTTTCGTTTCTCGCCCCGTAACGCTGCGAGGTAAGCACGGCAAAGCCTGTCGTCAGGCCGATGGCCAGACCCAGGGTAAGAAACATGATTGTCCCCGTGGAGCCCACCGCCGCAAGAGCCTCCTCCCCCACAAACCTTCCGACAATCAGCGTGTCTGCCATGTTATACAGCTGCTGAAATACATTGCCGATAAAAAGTGGAATGACAAACTTCAATAAAATAGACAGGGGCTTCCCCTTTGTCAGATCTGTTTCCATACGATCAACCCGCCTCATAAAATCCTGTTTTTTCCGGAAGCTCCGGCAATACTGCTCTTACTTCGACAGGCCGTAAGGCAGCTGTTGAAATAAGCCTCCAGGCAGGTAACTTAACGCAAAACAGGAACATCTGTCAAGAGCTGCAGATATGATTTTTCACCTGCTGCCGATTGCCTGGAACCGGCAGGAATTTTCCTTTGCTATACGTGTAAACTGTGGTTTTAGCATTTCCATCCAGAGGATTTCTGTCTCTGTAATCAAAAAGCACGTACCACGGCCCTTCCTGGCCGGTGCGCAGAACATCCGTCCGGAACCGCTCACCGTGCAGATGTCCGGCCAGGGAACGGCGGGAGCAACCCTTTCGCTCTTTCTCCTCTTCCGCCATCTGATCCGTCACTTTCCGTGCAAATTCCCTGCCTGCTTCGGGACTTTCTGCCCATTCAGGACGTTTTTTACTGTTTTCTCTCAGATAAAGATCAAAAACCAGATACGCATCCAGCTTTTTTTCTTCTGACGGATAAGAATTCTGCGTATTCATCCCGTCAATTTTCCTTTTGAGCAGCTCCCCGCGCGCAAACTTCCTCAATATTTCGAACCGCTCCAGTCTGGAAAAGTTTTTCCCATACAGGTTCTGCTTTCTGTAATAACCGGAAAGGCGGTCAAAAAAATCAAAGGGCGTTCCGGCCAGGGGGATTAAAAAACGGAGCGTATAGTCAAACTGTCTGCTGTTTCCATAAACCTCCAGCATACTCTCCACCCCTTTCAGGCGGAGAATATCCGCAAAGGAAAGCCAGGGTGTCTGAAGAACCTCGTAGGGAGGCTCC
>CACVSR010000003.1 GCA_902756775.1 uncultured Lachnospiraceae bacterium
GGTGCGGTTCCTCTGTATATGATTCCTGTTATGATCCTCCTTCCGATTGCGATCGGCATGATTACCGGCATTCCGGCGGGGATGCTGTTAAAGAAAAAGCCGGGGAAGGCTGGGACTCTCCTGGTTCTGGTGTCCGGCATTACCCTGACAGCGGCAATCGGGTTATTTTTTAACCGGGTGGTTTTTACCAATATTACTCTGAATTATATGCTGATGGGAGTATCCTTCTCCGCAGTGTTCTCCAACCGGATTCCGCAAAGACAGCTTGAGCAGACCACGACATGGTTTCATCCCATCCTCGGAGTCAGCCTGCTGGCCGCTATTGTAGACCTGGGAGCTCCGCTGGATTATCACCTGATCCTGGGAGCTGGTTTTTATACCTTTGTTTATATTGCCTCACGGGCCTGTGGAAAATATTTCGGAGCCAGGGCGGGAGCCAGAGCGACACATATGCCGACCACGGTTCAGAAATATCTTGGCTTGACGCTCCTTCCCCATTCCGGCGTGTCACTGGTGTTTACCGGAATTGTATGCAGTGTTCTGGCTGCTTCCCAGCCGGAGCTCTCGTCACTGGTGAAAGGAACCATCGCGGCCGCCGCGGTTATCAATGAGATTATTGCGGTCATTGCAGCGAAAAAGGGATTTGAGCTGGCCGGAGAAGTAGGCGGCAATGCTGCAGATGCCTGAAGGGATATGTAAGTCTGTTTCTGCGTATGCGGAGACAAGCTTTTCAAGTCACAGTATGCTACAGAAAACTTATTGTATCGGATAGCATATTCCTTTATAGCCGGAGATATGCTGACTTTAGTTTTGGATGAGACCGGTTCTGCTGTATGGGGGTGGGGAGAGAAAGATTTCAGGAACTCTCCGGATCAAAAATCCGCGCTCTTTTGTATTTCAAAGTGGTTTTTTTCAAATGTGATCAGACCTTCGGTTTTCATTTTTCCCAGTTCTTTTGAGAGTGCGGTCCGGTCGACATTCAGATAGTCAGCAAGCTGCTGGCGGTCAAAGGGAATGTCGAACCGGTGGCTGCCGCTCTGTAAGGCTACCGAATTCAGGTATGCCAACACTTTACCCCGGATGGTTTTGGGGGAGGTGTGGAAACTGCGGCCGGACAGGACAAGGTTTTTATGAGCGGTCACCACAAGCAGGTTGGTAAGCAGCTTCAGCACCCAGGTGTGTGTGGCCGCATTCGTTTCTTTCAGGATGTGGATTTGGAGAAAAAGAATCCGGGAGTCTTTATTTGCCACAACATCGACCAGCAGAGGCTCGTTATGCAGAAACGCATAGGTCTCTGCAAAAAACTGACCGGGACCGACGTGACTTAAGATGGTGCGGTTCCCCCACACATCGTTGCTTTCTATCCTTACGCTTCCCTCCAGGACCAGTCCCATTTTGTCGGTTTTACTTCCGGCCAGAAGGATGGAAGCGTCTTTTTTGTATAAAAGTTCACGAGCCTGAAGTGCCAGCAGCGCGTCGTGAATTTCTTCTTTGCTTAATCCCTTGAAAAGAACAGTTTTCGAGAGCATTTCTTCATTCATCTGAGTCTCCTTGCCCGAAGGCGGGGCGTCTCCGTCAGTGCAAAACAGGGCTGCGAAAAGCTGCCCTGTTTTGGAAACGGTCACAGGATTGAAAAAAATATGATTATGTGGCAACGGCAACATACTTCTGCTTTTTATCCTACTATACTGTCCACAGAAAGACAACAAGAGCCTGCCGCTGTATTTCAGGTCGGTACAAGCGCCTGCGTAATCCAGTCGGCAGCAGAGGGACAGGGAGGGGTTACATGAAACAAAAAGTCGGAGAGGTGTTTTCCATTTCCGGGGAGCATGCGCCGGTTCCGGGCTGCACGGTTTCGGAAATGATTTGTGACGGAGAAAATGCGGTTACCGTTTTTTCTCTGGCAGCAGGCACGGATATCAGCGCCGAGATGTACTCATATCACAAGCTGATATATGTGCAGGAAGGAAGGCTCGAAGTTTATGGAGCTGAAGGCGTTCTGGGGAGTCTGGAAGCCGGAGATATGATGCTGGCGCCGGTTGGGACTCCGGTTGGCATGCGGTCGGACATGGCGTCCGTTTATACAGAAATTACAGTCAGGAGGGAAGATACAATGAACGAAGTGTTAAAGCAGGGTGAGGTATTCAAACTTGCGGAGTGTGTGCCGTACCAGGAGGGCAGGATTGTCAATATGGACATAGTCCACAACGATAAGATGAAGTTTGTGGTTATGGCGTTCGACGAGGGTACCGGCCTTTCCGAGCATGCGGCGCCGGGAGATGCGCTGGTCTTCGCGCTGGACGGCAAGGGAATCATCCGGTATGAAGGTGTGGATCATCCGATTAAAGCAGGAGAAAACTTCCGTTTTGCAAGCGGCGGCAAGCATGCGGTTAAGGCGGATGGAAGATTCAAGATGGCATTGTTATTAACGCTGGAATAAGGAGGAGAACGTAATATGCGGTACTTTGTGAATGATACCTGTATTGGATGCGGCCTGTGCGAGGGCACATGCCCGGAGATTTTTTCAATGAGTGAGGAAGGCACTGCGGTAGCGAAGGACGTAGAAGTTCCGGAGGATCAGCAGGCAGCGGCGGCAGAGGCAATGGAAGGATGCCCGGTAGGGGCGATAGAGGAGGTTCAGTGATGGAAAACAAGATGTTCTGTTATCAGTGTCAGGAAACAGCCGGATGTAAGGGGTGCACCATCTCCGGTGTCTGCGGAAAGAAACCGGAAGTTGCCCGTATGCAGGATCTGCTGGTGTATGTGACGAAGGGACTTTCCTGTGTGACAACAAGGATGCGCGAGGAAGGGATTTCCGTGGAAAAAGATGTGAACCATATGGTTACAAGAAATCTTTTTATCACGATTACCAATGCGAACTTTGACAGGGAAGCGATTTGTAAAGCGGTCGAGGAGACACTGGCAGTAAAGCAGGATCTTCTTGGAAAGCTGGAAAACAAAGAGGGACTTCCGGAAGCTGCCTTTTGGAACGGCGCAGCGGATTCCTTTGATGCCAAGGCGGCAGAGGTTGGCGTACTCTCCACAAAAGATGAGGATATCCGTTCTCTCCGCGAGCTGATCACCTATGGATTAAAAGGGCTTTCCGCCTATTCCAAGCATGCAAACGCGCTGCTTCAGGACAATGAAGAAGTGGATGCATTTATCCAGAAAGCGCTTGCGAAGACACTGGATGATTCTCTTGGAGTAAACGACCTGGTGTCTCTTACTCTGGAGACTGGGAAGTACGGTGTAGATGGTATGGCTCTTCTGGATAAGGCGAATACAGAGGCCTATGGAAATCCGGAAGTGACACAGGTTGATATTGGCGTCCGCAAAAATCCGGGTATTCTGATCTCCGGGCATGACCTCCGTGATCTGGAGATGCTTCTGGAACAGACTAAAGGGACCGGCGTGGATGTCTATACACACTCCGAGATGCTTCCGGCACATTATTATCCGGCGTTTAAGAAATATCCGCATTTTGCTGGGAATTACGGAGATGCATGGTGGAAACAGAAGGAGGAGTTTGAGAAGTTCAATGGTCCGATTCTGATGACGACCAACTGCGTGGTGCCTCCCGCAGAGAGCTATAAGGATCGCCTCTGGACGACCGGAGCAGCAGGATTCCCCGGCTGCAGACATATTGACGGCGCATATGGCGAGACCAAAGATTTCTCTGAAATCATTGCACAGGCAAAGACATGTCCTGCTCCTACAGAGATCGAGACAGGAACGATTACCGGAGGATTTGCGCACGAGCAGGTATTTGCGCTTGCGGACAAGGTTGTAGACGCGGTCAAGACCGGAGCCATCCGGAAGTTTGTTGTAATGGCAGGATGCGACGGAAGGCACAAGACACGGGAGTACTATACCGAGTTTGCGAAGAGACTTCCGAAAGATGTAGTGATTCTGACAGCAGGATGTGCGAAGTATAAATATAACAAGTTGGATCTTGGAGATATCGGAGGAATTCCGAGAGTTCTGGATGCGGGGCAGTGCAATGATTCTTATTCCCTGGCGCTGATCGCCTTGAAGCTCAAAGAGATATTCCAGCTGGATGATATCAATGATCTTCCGATTGCGTTCAATATCGCGTGGTATGAGCAGAAGGCCGTCATTGTACTCCTTGCGCTTCTGTATCTGGGTGTAAAGAATATCCATCTCGGACCGACGCTTCCCGCATTCCTTTCTCCGAATGTGGCAAAGGTGCTGGTGGATAACTTTGGCATCGCAGGAATTGGAACTGTGGATGATGATCTGAAGCTTTTCTTCGGAGACGAAGCATAAATAGGGATGCAGGCCGATGCCCGGAGATTTCCGGGTGTCGGCCTGGTTTGGTTTATGGTGCAATTTTTTCTGGAAAATAATCTGTCTGCGACAAGCTGGCGGTTATTCTTATATGGCCAGCTGTATGGAATTTCCCATACAGCTATTTTTGTATGCGAGGGAAAATCCGCAGTACATGTGACGGAACCGGATCGCATATGGTAGAATAAATTATTAACAGGCGTGTTAATACCGGAGAAACCGGGTTTCAGCTGGTTGGAAATCAGACGAAGTGATTCAGGCGTCCAGAAAGGACGGCTGTATGAAGCCGGTATTTCGGATGAAATAGGAATAAATATACTGGTAAACGGATATAGCAGACGTGAAACGACAGACAGGGAATAACTCTATCTGCTATAAGAATGAAGGTGTGGTATGCGAAAATATCTGATTATTGGTGCCGGAGGCACCGGAGGCACGCTGGGGGCATATCTTGCCAGATCAGGGAAGGATGTTTCCTTTATTGCACGGGGAGAACATCTTGCGGCGATGCGGAGACAGGGTCTCCGGGTGAAACGAATCGGGGATGAGTTTACAGTAAAGCCGGTGAAAGCATGCCCCATGGAGGAATACCGGGATCGGCCGGATGTCATTTTTGTCTGTGTGAAGGGATATTCTCTTGAACCGCTGATTCCGTTTATTCAGAGGGTGGCACACGAGAATACCATCGTTCTTCCGATTCTGAACATCTATGGCACCGGGGCTGCTTTGCAGAAGAGGCTTCCGGGTATTCTTGTACTGGATGGGTGCATTTACGTGGCGGCTCAGCTGGAGGCTCCCGGTGTGATAAGAATGAGCGGGGATATTCTGCGGGTGGTTTTCGGTGTCCGCAGCGCAGAGGAATTTCGCCCGGAACTAAAGGAAATTGAAGGTGAGCTTGCTTCCTGTGGAATTGGCGGAGGACTTAGCGAGGATATCCGGAGAGATGCGCTGATGAAGTTCTCTTACGTCTCACCCCAGGGGGCATGCGGGCTCTATTACGGTGTAAGCGCAGGCGCTATGCAGCAGGAAGGGGAGTGCCGGAACTTTTTCCGGGAGCTCGTTCATGAGATTGATCTGCTTGCAAAGGCACAGGGAATTTATTTTACAGAAGATATTGTGAAAAGAAATCTGGATATACTGGACAGCCTGAAACCGGATATGACCACCTCGATGCAAAAGGATATTGCTGCAGGAAAAAATTCCGAGGCGGATGGTCTGATCTTTGATGTTGTGCGGACTGCGCACCGGCTGCATGTCTGCGTTCCGGCATATGAGAAAGCGGCAGAAAAGCTGCGGGAAGATCTCTCCCCGCAGAATGCAGCGGAATGATTTTCAGGGAACTTTTCTGCGTATAAAGTATGTTTCGCGTCTGAAGCAGGAAATTCTGATATCAGAATTCTATTGGACGAGGGCGGGATTTTTTTATTTTCCCAGAAGCCCCAGCCCCATGGCGATCATCCAGATGTACATACAGGTTTTGGGAATCATCAGCATGCCGATCATCGGTTTTTTCTTAGCCCAGACGGTGACCGGAAGTCAGCAGGCAAAGCTGCCGATTATAGCGGGAGCCATTTTCCAGAGCCCGTAATTGCCTGTGTTTCCGGATATCAGGTAAAGAATGATCAGACAGATTCCTGTTACGGCAAACGGTGCATTCCGGTAGAAGGACCAGCGGGGATTTCCCTCCCTGTGCAGCCAGTTGTTCTGCGGAAACAGACACAGGGTTATGCGCAGAAGGGCAGTTCCCCATACCAGCACAAACAGAACCGGAGGAACGGTCAGGCCGGGGAATGTGATCATCCAGATGTACATCAGCAGAATATAGAAGACAGTCATTGTGACCGATGAGACGGCAAGACCGAAGCCAAGGCGTTTTTCTGTGGAAGGGGTGCTGCCCCGGAGCGCCCGGTCTACACGGGGAATCAGATGAAAGGCATCTCCTCCTCCCAGGAGCAGGGTCAGTGTTCCATACAGATAAAAGAGCTGTCTGCCGTCTGCCTTTGCAAAAAACAGGATGGCAGCAACGAGGTCAAACAGCAGATATCCGATATCAAACACGGATTCGCCGATCGCAGGCATTCTGCTTTTGTTCTTTTCTTTCTTTTCTGCTTTCATTCTTACCTCTATTCTGCCGCACTGGCGGCTTATTTGTGGTTTTTATTGTTGTGCCCAGCATCCATGCCTTCCGGCAGAAAAAGCTCTGGCGGGCGCGGGGAGACGCAGGTTTTTTGCGCCTTTACGCTACCCAGAAAGAGACGTGCGCAGTCATAAACAGGTGGCAAAGGTACTCACTCAGATCACATAATGCTTCAGCCACTTCCCGGAGAAGAAGCGGATGGTAAAAACGATGCCGCGGCAGGTCCAGTCGCTGGCCATTCCGATCCAGACAGCGATTGGTCCGAAATGGAATACCCGGATCAGCAGCGTGGTCAGAAGAACGCGGCAGAGCCACATGGTCAGGCTGGACGCGATCATGGAAAACTTTACATCTCCCGCGGCGCGCATGCCATAGGCAGGAATAAAGGAGAAAACCCACACAATGGGTTTCAGAACCGTAATGAAGACAACCATCTGAAAGCACATATCAGCGGCTGTCGGATCCATGCCTGCCAGAGCAGTTACCGGTTTTGTCAGGATAAATACCAGCAGACAGGAGCCCAGAATAACAAGCTCCGCGTACCAGGTTACTCTGGCGATGTAGAATTTTGCCTCATCCGGTTTTCCGGCTCCAATGGTCTGTCCGACGACGGTCATCAGGCCGATTCCGATTCCAATGCCGCCGATACCATTCAGATTTTCCAGGATAATGGTCATGGCATTAGCCGCGATGGAAAGGGTTCCCAGGGTGGAGACGCTGGACTGGATGGCAAGCTTTCCAAACTGAAACATTCCGTTTTCAATTCCGGAAGGTATGCCGATGGAAAGAATGCGTTTGATCATCTGGAAGTCGGGGCGGACCAGGTAGCGACGGATCACAATGGCCTGTCTCGAAAGCCGCAGGAAACCGAAGATAACAACTGCGCAGAAGATTCTGGAGAGCAGCGTGGAAAGAGCAGCTCCCGCCACGCCCCATCCGAAAACAAAGATGAACAGCGCGTTTCCGGCAATATTCATCAGGTTGGAGAGGACGGATATGATCATGGGGAAACGGCTGTTTCCGCCGGCGCGGTAAAAAGAAGCTCCGGCCTGAAACAGGGCGAGAAAAGGGAAGGACGCCCCGGTGAACAGGAAGTAGACGATGGCATTATGCATCACGTCCGGTTCTACGCTGCCAAATACCAGGGAAAGAATCGGCTTTCTCCAGAGAACGCAGATGACTGACAGTACAACAGAGAGGAAAAAAACAGTAATCGTCAGCTGCGAGGCAGCGAAATTGCTTCTTTTCAGATCTTTATGGCCAATGTACTGGGAACAGACAATGGTGCCTCCTGCGGCCAGCGCCTCGAAGATCTGAATGACGAGCACATTAATGGAATCGGTCAGAGAAACCGCGGAGATGGCGGCACTTCCGATGCGGGATACCATCATCGTGTCAGCCATACCCATAAAAGACGTAAGCAGCTGCTCGATAATCAGAGGAATCAGCAGTTTCCGGAGATCCAGGGAGGAAAACTGCAGATGGTTCCAGTCTATCTTGTCGGCATCATAGATTTTTCGAGTCAGTGCGTTGTTTTGTACCTTCATAAAGCACAATGTCCTGTTATTCTTTCAAGTCCGGTGACAGAACTATGGTATCACGAAATGCCCCTTTTGCACTCCATATTTTTCCTCTGTGTATTGGTAATTATTTTTGTGCACTCTTGCAGAGGAGCCGGAGTAGTTTCCCTTTAATCGGAAATATCAAAATCCAGCTGTACCTGCGGGGTGTACTCCGGGAAAGTGGCCGCTACTTTTTTCATTATTTCTTTGTACAGCTGTTCTCTGTTTTGCGCGTCATAGCTGATGATGATGTCAAATTTCATGGTTTTATCCTTTTTGTCCAGAAAAAAACCGTGCATCTGCAGGACATCCGGGTACGCCTCCAGAATTTTCCGGACACCGGTTTCTACCCGGACAGCCTCTTTATCTCCCATGTTCATTGAGTAGACGGAAATTCCGGTCAGAATCAGATGATGCTTTATAAAGACATTTTTGGAGATTTCCCGCTCCAGTCCGTCCAGCTCTCCCACGGTCATAGTATCCGGCACTTCAATGTGGACAGAGCCGATCTGCCGGTTCGGGCCGTAGTTATTGATCACCAGATCATAGGCACCGCGAACCCCCTCGGTCTGGCAGATTGTATCCTTGACAGACTGCGCAGTTTCCGCGTCAATCCGCTCGCCGAGAATTTCACTTACGGTGTCCCGAAGCATATCCAGTCCGGATTTGACGATAACAGCAGAGATAATGGCACCCAGCCAGGCTTCCAGACTGATATGGAAGAAGAGGTAGATAACGGCAGCAGCCAGGGTGGATGCCGATATAATGGAATCATGAAGGGCATCGCTTCCTGAGGCCACAAGAGAGTCGGATTTTACGTCCAGACCTTTCTTTTTTACGAAGCTTCCAAGAATAATCTTCGCGACAACGGCCACGGCGATAATCAGAAGAGCGGTGGCGGAGTAATCCGGCTTTTCCGGGTGTAGGATTTTTTTGACGGATTCTACCAGTGAGGAGACGCCGGCGTAGAGCACAATTACGGAAATGATCATGGCACTCAGATATTCAATCCGCCCGTAGCCGAGAGGATGTTTTTTATCCGGCTCTTTCCCGGCCAGCTTCGTTCCCAGAATGGTGATGACGGAAGACAGCGCGTCGCTCAGATTATTGACGGCATCCATGACGACGGATATAGAATGGGACAGTAGTCCGACTGCTGCTTTGAAAGCGGCAAGCAGGATATTTACCAGAATGCCGATGATGCTGGTTCGGATGATGGTTTTATCGCGGTTTTCGTTCATTGTATGATCTTCTTTCTTCTCTTTTTGTACTCCGCTTTTGGCTTCTCTATTTTTGCTGTGTTCCGCTTTTCGTTTCTCTATTCTCGTCATTCCCCGCGCTTTGCCGTAACGGCGGGCAGGTAAAAGACTGCCGCAGGGCAGCACGAGTATGTGTGCGGCGGCAGTCTCTGTGTATGTTCAGATGTCCAGGATTTTATAGAGAATCCGGTAAAGTGTTTTTGCGTCCTCCTGGCCGATGGGCAGGCAGTGTCCGATCTTCAGCGGCACATCCTTCAGCTTTTCTTTCATGTCCAGCCCCTCCGGCGTCAGGTAAACCGTAACTTTGCGCTCATCCTCTGTACTGCGGCGGCGGGTGATAAAGCCCTCCGCTTCCATCTTTTTCAGCAGCGGAGTGAGCGTCCCGTTGTCAAGATGAAGTCTGGCTCCGATTTCCCCTACTGTTATGCCATCCTTTTCCCACAAAACAAGGAACGTGATGTACTGTGTATAGGTGATGCCATATGGCTTCAGCAGAGGGGTATAGGCTCCGATTACTTTTCTGGCGGCTGCATAAAGCGGGAAACAAAGCTGATTCTTCAGCAGGAGGGCTTCGTCCGGATGATAGGTACGCTCTTCCATCAGATCAGCTTCTCCACAGCTTCCCGGACGGCCTTCATATCCGCGGTGGGCTCGAAACGGCTGACAACATTTCCGTTTCTGTCGATTAGAAATTTCGTGAAATTCCATTTGATTTCAGCGTTATTTTTGTAGTCCGGGTCAATCTTCTTCAGCATGGCGCTCATCATAAGAGCCTTGGGGCCTTTTCCGAATCCATCAAAGGTTTTCTGGCTTTTCAGATATTTATACAGATCCAGCGCGTTATCGCCGTTTACATCACTCTTGGACATCTGGTCAAACTGTGTGTTGTACTTTAATGTGCAGAAGCTGTGGACTTCATCGTCTGTTCCGGGAGTCTGGCCTGCAAACTGGTTGCAGGGGATATCCAGAATTTCCAGCCCTTTGGCGTGGAATTCTTCATAAATGCTTTCCAGATCCTCGTACTGCGGTGTGAAACCGCATCCGGTAGCTGTATTTACAACCAGAACTACCTTTCCTCGGAATTCTTCCATAGACAGGGAAGAACCATCTCTTTTTGTTACAGAATAATCATAAAAACTGCTCATAGCAAAAACCTCCTTAAAAGGAATGAATCACTTTAATATTTGAAACAATTATATTGTATCAAATAATAAAGAGAAGTCAAGAGATTTGCAGAAGAAATGTGAGTTTCGTTGTCATATGGTTATGTTTGCAGATATAATACATGTATCAGCTTGTTATGGGAATGTCTGTACATACCGGCAGCGTTAGCACAAGCCGCCTGTACAGCAGGGGAAGAAGCAAAGAGAAGGACCGTGTAATGAACGCAGAGGAAAAATACCAGATCTGGCTGGACAAGCTTCCGGAAGAAGATCCTATGAGAAAAGAACTTTTGTCCATCCGTGCGAACCGGCAGGAAATCAATGACCGGTTTTATCAGGAAATAGTGTTTGGAACGGCAGGACTGAGAGGAATCTGCGGAGCGGGAACCAACCGCATGAATCCGCTTACCGTAGGAAGGGCGACACAGGGGATTGCTAATTATCTTAAGAAAACCGGAGAAGATCTGAAGCGCGGGGTTGCGGTGGCCTATGACTGCAGACACCATTCCAGAGAGTATTCGGAGCTGGCGGCGGAAATTCTGGCGGGAAACGGCATCCGTGTCTGGCTTTTCCCGTCCATGCGCCCGACGCCGGAGCTGTCCTTTGCGGTAAGGGAGCTTCATGCTCTTTCCGGAATTAACATGACGGCCAGCCATAACCCGAAGGAGTACAACGGATATAAGGTTTACCAGGAGGATGGGGCGCAGATTTCCGGCTCTGTTTCAGAGGGAATGATGAAGGAGATTCAGGCGTTGGATCTTTTTGATTCTTTTTCCAGAATATCTCTGGAAGAGGGGAAACAACTGGGACTGATCCGGATGATCGGGGAAGAAATGGACCGCCGGTATCTGGATTATGTGGAAGGAATGACACAGAGACCGGAGGGAGAACTGGATAAGTCCGTGGCAGTCGTGTACACACCATTAAACGGTGCGGGCAGTATTCCCATGGAAACCGTCGCGCGGGAGATGGGATATCAGAATTTTACCATTGTACCGGAGCAGAAGGATCCGGATCCGGATTTTACGACTGTCGGTTATCCCAATCCGGAGGATCCGAAGGGCTTTGCTCTTGCGGAAAAACTGGGGAAGAAACTCCATGCAGAACTCCTGATTGCCACGGATCCGGACAGCGACCGTATGGCAGTGGAGCTTCCGGACGGAAAAGGGGGATATTATCCGCTGAACGGAAATCAGACAGGTGCGATGTTAATCGCTTATATGGCGGAAAGCCAGAAGGAAGCGGGCACACTTCCGGAAAACGGAGCGATGATTAAATCCATTGTGACCGGAGATATGGGGAAAACTATCTGCGAGGCATACGGAATCCGGGTGTTTGAGGCACTCACAGGATTCAAGAATATCTGCGGGGTGATTCCCCGTATGGAAAGGGAAGGCTTTCAGTATTTCTTTGCCTATGAGGAAAGCATCGGCTGTGCGCCGGGCGAGCGGGTGAGGGATAAAGATGGTATCTGTGCTGGTATGCTTGTGATGGAGATGGCGGCATTTTATAAGAAGAAAGGGATGACACTGGCGGACGCGTTGGAAGCTCTTTACCGGAAATACGGGTATTTCGCGGAACGACAGGTCTCCCTGGTCCGGGAAGGTCAGGCCGGTGCAGAGGAAATTTCCGGAATTATGCAGAAGGCCAGGGCGGAAAGGCCGGGTTGGTTCGGGGAATTCCAGGTCGCGGAGATTATGGATTACCTTCATGGCTGGCAGGATATTCCGCCTTCGGATGTCCTGAAATTCCGCATGACAAGCGGGGACTGGTTTGCCATGCGTCCGTCCGGGACAGAGCCGAAGCTGAAGTTCTACTTTTACGCGAAGACTGACAGCAGACAGGAGGCGGAGAAGAGGGTGGGACAGATGCAGAAAGTTGTTTTGGATAAACTTTCCTGAGCGGGAAGAAGCTGTATCGGTTTTCCTTTTTCGGCTGAAGTGCGCTCTGAATAGGGCTTGTCCGGCTAATTTACATGTAAACATCACGAAGAACCATTCGGAAAGCCGGGAAGATGGAAATACGGATGATTTTTCGTGATTTTTTTGTTTTTTTCTGCTCTGTGTGACTTTGTCACGGAAATCAGGAGGGAATAGGGATAATGTAATTATATCAGCAGACTTGCTAAGAACATATGAAAACGATTTTAGGAGGCGAAAGGAGCTTAGTATGGCGGAAATAAAACTCACAAGGGATAATTTTCAGAGAGAAGTTTTGCAGGCAGAGGTACCGGTTCTGGTGGATTTCTGGGCCGCCTGGTGCGTACCCTGCCGGATGCTTTCACCGGTCATTTCGGAAATAGCTGCGCAGGCAGAGGGAAAGTACAAGGTTGGCAAGGTAAACGTGGATGAGGAACCAGAACTTGCGGCGGCATATCGGATATCCAGCATTCCTACCCTGCTTGTCTTTAGGGATGGAAAGGCAGCGGCCAGCTCGGTTGGCGTTCAGTCCAGGGATGATATTGAAGATATGCTTGGTCTGTAAATAAAGCATCCGGGAGGCAGGAAGAGAAATCAGGGCGGATCGAGGCGGAATACAGAAAAAAACTGTGGGATGGAGCAGGAAAAAGGAGGAATCAGGGATGGGAAAGACTGTGATTATCGGAGGAGTGGCAGCGGGCGCAGGCTGCGCTGCCCGCCTGCGCAGGCTGGATGAGGACGCGGAGATTGTGCTTCTGGAAAGAGGATCATATATTTCCTACGCAAACTGCGGACTGCCGTACTATGTCGGGAATGTGATCAAATCGGAAGATGCGCTTCTGGTGACAAAGGAAGAGGTCCTTCGGGAGAGATTCCGGGTAGATGTAAGAACCCGGAATGAAGTAACGGCGATTGACCGGAAACAGAAAAAAATTCTGGTGACTGATCTGGCGGCGAACCGGACATATGAGGAGAGCTATGACAATCTGGTCATTGCAACAGGCTCTTCTCCACTGCGCCCCCGGATTCCGGGAATAGATTCAGAACGGATATTTACACTGTGGACAGTTCCGGATGCGGAAAAGATACGACGTATGGTCACGGACAGCAGAAATAAAAGAGCTGTTGTGGTGGGCGGCGGATTTATTGGACTGGAGACAGCAGAGAATCTGCGGAGGGAAGGCCTGCAGGTTTCTATTGTGGAAGCGCTGGACCAGGTTATGGCGCCCTTTGACCGGGAAATGGCCATGCTTCTGGAAGAAAATATCCGGGAGAACGGGGTGGATCTCTATTTGTCTGACGGAGTCGCTTCGTTCCAGGCAGAGGATCATATGGTATTTGTCAGACTTTCGAGTGGAAAAGAGCTTTCCGCGGATTTTGTGATTCTTTCCATAGGTGTGCGGCCAAACAGCCAGCTTGCCGTGCAGGCTGGATTAAAGTGCAATGAAAGGGGCGGAATCTGTGTGGATGAGCAGCTTCGCACATCGGATCCGGATATTTATGCTGCCGGAGATGTGATCGAGGTTGCCGACCCGGTCTTTGGAGAGAAGACGATGATTCCGCTGGCAGGGCCGGCTAATCGTCAGGCCAGGATCGTGGCCGATAACATAGCAGGCGGAAAGGAGAGATACAGGGGAACACAGGGAGCTTCTGTTGCCAGGGTATTTGATCTGACTGCAGCTTCTGTCGGAGCAGGAGAAAAGAAGCTGATCCGCCGCGGTATGGTCAGGGGAAAGGATTATGAGAAAGTCGTGATCAGTCAGAATTCTCATGCCGGTTACTATCCCGGTGCGCTTCCGCTGATCATTAAGCTGCTGTTCTCTCCGGATGGAAAAAAGATTTTCGGAGCCCAGATTGCAGGCGGAGACGGTGCGGATAAAAGAATTGATACGATCGGGACGGTTATGCAGATGGGAGGCGGGATTGCCGAACTGAAAAATCTGGAACTGGCGTATGCACCGCCTTATTCCTCCGCCAAGGATCCGGTAAATATGGCAGCTTTTGCGGCAGAAAATGTGATCCGGAAGCTGGTCTCATTTGCGGAATGGGATGATCCGAAGCCGGGCAGTGGGGAGATCATTCTGGATGTAAGAGAAGAGGCCGAGAGGCTGACCTGGGCTCCGGAAGAATCGGTGAATATACCCTTAGGGCAGCTGCGCGGGAGACTGGAGGAGCTGGATCGTAAGCAACCTTATATTATCTTGTGTGCGGTTGGCGTGCGGGCGTATACGGCGGCAAGAATACTTCTGCAGCACGGGTTTGACCACATCAAGGTCTATCCGGGAGGAGCCAGGCTTTACCGTTCTCTGCAAGGGAAGTAATACGGTATTGGTGGATCCGGTTCCGGGAAGCAGCGTCCCGGCATCCGAGGATCATGTTATAATGGACACACCACAGGGTAAAACTATCATTGTTTTTGATGGTGATATGGATAAGGTTCTGGCAGCGTTTGTCATTGCCAATGGAGCGCTGGCCATGGGCCGTCCGGTGACGATGTTTTTCACATTCTGGGGACTTACGGCACTGCGGAAACCAACATCTTCCGGGATTAAAAAAACCCCGGTGGAGGCAATGTTTGGGAAAATGCTGCCGAAAGGCACAGGGGAGCTAAAACTTTCCCGCATGAATATGGGAGGACATGATGAAAAAAGCCATGGAAATCGGCGGTGTCGGAAGCTATCTGGGAGATGCAGAAGAGTCGAATGTGAATCTTTTCATCTGAAGAAAAGCGGAGGGCAGGTCGGGCAGGGAGCGGAAGATTATGGAGAAAAACGGAAAGAAAGAGGAGCCGCGTGCCGGGGTAGAAACAGAAAAGCTGTCGGCGGCGCTGCCATTCTGGGACAAATTAAGCGATGTGGAGCAGAAGCTGGTTCGTGAGCATGTTATAATCCGTGTTTTTAATAAGAACAGTACTGTTTTTTCACGCGGAAGTGAGTGTTTGGGATTTATACGCGTGCTTTCCGGTTCCGTCCGGACATTTCTGACCTCGGAAGAGGGAAGGGAAATAACACTTTATCACCTTCGTGCCGGAGAGGATGACGTCCTCTCCGCTTCCTGCGTCGTGTCTCAGATTACCTTTGATACGCAAATGGAAGCAGAGGAAAAAAGCCGCATTCTGATTGTTCCATCCATTGTTCTTGCAAGACTGAAGGAAAACAATATCTATGTCCGATGCATGATTTATGAGCTGCTTACCAGGCGCTTTTCGGATGTGACATGGACGTTTCAGGAGGTTCTCTTTTTGCGCATTGATCAGCGTATTGCCTCCTGGATTGTACAGACCTGCGAGCAGACCGGAAGCACGGAAATTACGGTTACACACGATCAGATTGCAAGAGATATCAACACAGCCAGGGAGGTCGTTGCGCGGATGATCAGGCGGCTTGCCGAGGAAGGGATGCTTCGCGCGGGAAGAGGAAGAATACATGTAACAGACATGAATATGCTGAAGAAACTGTGCGTTAACTGCCGGCAGGAGTGATTCTTTCGAATCGCTCCTGTTCTCGAAGGACTGCAGCCGGGATTAACGGGAGGCTTTTACTGCGTCCAGCGCCTGTGCAATATCCTGTACCAGATCCTCTGTATTTTCCAGTCCGCAGCTCATACGGATCAGGTTGGAGCTGATTCCGGCATCCAGAAGCTCCTGATCGGTCAGCTGCCGGTGTGTAGAACTTGCGGGATGGAGACAGCAGGAACGGGCATCCGCAACGTGAGTCTCAATCGCAAATATTTTCAGGTGTTTCATAAAGGCTTCCGCATCGGTGCGGCTGCCTTTTATACGGAAAGAAACGACGCCGCAGGTCTCCCCGCCGTTCATGTATTTTTGGGCGCGGCTGTAGTACGGATCTCCGGGTAAGGACGGGTAGCTTACCTGCTCCACCATATCACTTTCGGACAGAAATTTTGCCACAGCCATTCCGTTGGCGCAGTGCTGTTTCATGCGGCAGTGCAGGCTTTCCAGGCCGATGTTCAGAATATAGGAGTTGTAGGGGCTTGGTATGGAGCCGAAATCCCGCATCAGCTGTGCGGTTGCCTTGGTAATAAAGGCACCCTCTTTTCCAAATTTTTCCGCATATACAATTCCATGATAGCTGTCGTCCGGCGTGGTCAGTCCTGGGAACTTTTCCGCATGGGCCATCCAGTCAAAGTTCCCGGAGTCTACAATGGCGCCGCCTACACAGGAACCATGTCCGTCCATGTACTTTGTGGTAGAGTGGGTTACAATATCCGCTCCCCACTGGAACGGGCGGCAGTTGACGGGTGTGGCAAAAGTATTGTCTATAATCAGGGGTACGCCATGTGCATGCGCCGCTTTTGAAAACTTTTCAAAGTCAAAAACGGTCAGCGCGGGATTGGCGATCGTTTCGCCGAAGACAGCCTTAGTGTTCGGACGGAATGCCGCATTTAGCTCTTCTTCCGTGCAGTCCGGGCTGACAAAAGTAAAATCAATTCCCATTTTACGCATGGTGACGTGGAACAGATTATAGGTGCCTCCGTAGATGGAAGAGGACGCCACCACATGATCGCCCGCGGTGGCAATGTTGAATACGGCAAAAAAGTTGGCTGCCTGTCCCGAAGAGGTCAGCATGGCAGCGGTTCCGCCCTCCATATCCGCAATTTTTGCGGCTACGTAGTCATTGGTGGGGTTCTGCAGTCTGCTGTAGAAATAGCCGGATGCCTCCAGGTCAAACAGTTTGCCCATGTCTGCACTGGTATCGTATTTGAAAGTTGTGCTCTGAATAATAGGAACCTCTCTGGGCTCGCCGTTTTTCGGGCGGTAGCCGGACTGAACGCATTTTGTTTCCATATGAAAGTCTGCCATCGGTTCTTCCTCTCTTTTTTATTCATTTATAAATCATGTTTCCGGACATTCCCCTGTAAATAACAGGGAAATATGTATCAGTATAGCATAAGAACTGCAGGAGACAAAAGTTTTGTGAAGGATTATCTGGGGCGTCCGGGGCTGGACTTTATGCGGAAAGCAGGGTAGAATTTTGCTATAGAAAATGAAGGGGGACAGAGGAATATGAATTTTTGGATGGAATGGCTAGTGGGAAGTATGGCCGCCGGAATCTGGGCGTGCGCGATCTGTTTTTATGTTCTTCTTGTTATAGCCTGGTGGAAGATTTTTACAAAGGCGGGGGTAGAAGGCTGGATGGCGCTTGTGCCGTTTCTGAACCTGTATCAAATTTATAAAATCGCCTGGGGTGAGGGCTGGTATTTTCTGCTTATGCTGATTCCCTTTGTCGGATGGGTGATTGAAATTATTAAAACTGTCAAGCTCTCACAGGCATTCGGACATGGAGCCGGATTTGCACTGGGGCTGATTTTTCTGCCGAATATTTTCACGTTGATTCTTGGGTTTGGATCGGACCGGTATCTGGGTCCCGTAAAATAAATTTTGTATGCGTATTCGTTTATCTGATCATTTTACATATGGCCGTCTGTTACGGTATACTTTCCCATCTATGGTGATGATGGTGTTCACCTCCATTTACAGCATCGTAGATGGGCTGTTTGTTTCTAATTATGTCGGAAAGGAAGCCTTTGCAGCGGTAAATCTTGTTTATCCGGTTTTTATGATTATAAGTGCAATCGGATTTATGCTTGGGACGGGAGGATCCGCCATTGTAGCGCAGGCTCTGGGCGAAAAAAGGAATGAACAGGCACAGGAATATTTTTCCATGCTTGTTTTCGTTACTTTTTGGCTGGGTGTGGCGGCGACCGTGCTGTGCGAGATTTTTCTGAAGCCCCTGACGGGACTTCTGGGTGCATCCGGAAAACTGCAGGAATACAGTATTCTGTATGGTCGTTTTACAACATTAAGCATGCCTTTTTTTATGCTGCAGACATCCTTTCAGATGTATTTTAATGTAGCGGAAAAACCAAAGGCCGGGCTGGCGGTTACGGTGATGGCGGGGGGAGCAAATATTGTTCTGGATTTTTTTCTGGTCGGAGTATTCCGGTTCGGACTTGTTGGCGCTGCCGTGGCTACCAACATCAGTGAAATTCTGGGCGGTGTGATACCGGTTATCTATTTTCTGCGGAAAAATGATTCCCTTCTCCGGCTGCGCAGAGCGCATTTTGAGGGGAGAGTTTTTTTGAAGGCATGTACCAACGGTTCCTCGGAGATGCTCAGCAGTATTTCCAGCTCGGTCGTTTCTATTTTGTATAATTACCGTCTGCTGGAGCTTACCGGAGCAGATGGCGTTGCCGCTTATGGGGCAATCATGTACATGGCGTTTATTTTTGCGGCGATTCTGATGGGGTATGCAAACGGAAGCGCCCCGATTGTTTCCTATCAGTATGGCGCACAGAATCAGGCAGAGCTGAAAAATCTTTTCAAAAAGAGCCTGATTATTATCGGAGGCATGGATCTGGTCATGTTTCTTCTGGCCGAAATGTGCGCAGATCCTGTGACTTGGATCTTTGTGGGCTATGATACGGGTCTGCATGCCATGACAAGGGTGGGCTTCCGCATTTTTTCGCTCAGTTTTCTTATTGTCGGGTTTACCATTTACGGGTCTGCTTTTTTTACCGCGCTCGGAGACGGAGGAGTTTCCGCCTTTCTTTCCTTCAGCCGGACATTTGTGTTCCAGATCGGGGCGGTACTGCTGCTACCGGCGCTTCTGGGACTTACCGGAATCTGGTTTTCCACCGTTGCGGCGGAGCTTTGTTCGCTGGCGGTGACAACCGGGTTCTGGGCAGCAAAGAAAAAGAAATACGGATATGCGTGATGGATCAGACACCGGAATCCATTAGCGCGGGAAGAAGACTCTGGGAATTATAGTTTTTTTCAAGAACAAAGAAGGAGGAAACAGATGAAGTCGTTCAAAATGTTTTATATGAAAGGATGTCCTTACTGCAGAACAGCTCTCAGAGTATTGGACGAGCTGAAAGAAACTCAGGAAAAGTATAGCTCAGTAGAAATAGAGCTGATTGAGGAAAATGAACAGCCGGAAATAGCCGGACAGTATGACTACTACCATGTCCCCACGGTTTATGTGGATGAGAGAAAAGTGTTTGAAACGCAGCCCGGAGACAGTGAGAAAGTGATCCGGGAAAACCTGATTCGTGCATTTGATCTGGCTCTTGACTAGTAAAATGACCTGGGCTTTTCCGGGGGAGGAGCATCGGAAAAAAATGCGGGTATACACGTGAATAAGAGATTCTCCTGCGGATAGACGAAAAGAGCCGGTCTTGGTATACTCTGAGGTAACGGGTAATACAGCAGAGATTTAATTGTTGTGCGGAGGAGGTATGAGTGTCATGGCAATGAATCCGGCAAATGTGTTTAAAATGATGCAGATGAAAAAGAAATTTGAGAATAACCATCCCAAGGCAGTTTCCTTTGTGCAGAGGGTTTTGCTCTCCGGGCTTCCGGAAGGGTCTGTTGTGGAGATGTCCGTTACAAAACCGGGAGAGAATAAAGTAACAACGAATATCCGCGTAACCGCGGATGATCTGGAAATGATGGAAGAATTGAAAAATCTGAACCACTGACATCCGAGCAGAAAGTAAAAATTACAACTGTCCGGGCAGGTTTCTGTTTATTTCGGAAACCGACCCGGACTTTTGCTGATGAAAGAAAGTATTTTTCTTATTCTGGCTGCAGGTCACAAAACAGACAGCAGAATCTCTGTCAATTTCTGCGCGAATACTTTGTGGGCATCCGGACCCAGATGGATTCCGTCAGTGGGATCCGGAGAAACCCATTTTGAGGTATCCGCAAACAGGCAGCCATTGTTCCGGGCAACCAGGGCATATTGTGCGGCCAGATCATGGCTCTTTCGGGTAGAACTTTCGTCAAATTCATACATATACTCGCCGTTTTCACAGCGTTCAATATGCGGCGGAGCCAGAAGCAAGATTTTTGCTTCAGGATTTATAGAGGAACGGATCAGCTCCTTCAGCCGGAGAATGATGCGTTCCATTCCTCTGGCAATAACCAGGGAGGAAGCGGAAAAATGCGGTTTCGTATCGTTGGTACCCAGCATCAGAATGACCAGGTCAAGAGGTTGGTGAGAACCAAAAATTACATCGAGATAAGCAAATCCGTTCCTTCCGTTTTCTATGGGATCATCAAACACCGTGGTGCGGCCGTTAAATCCCTCTTCTGAGATCAGATAATCAGAACCGAGATTTTTCTGGAGAAGTGCGGTCCATCGTGTCTGTTCATCATAGCGCAGGGAAATCCCCTCCGTCCGGTATCTGCGCCCATCTGCGCCGTAAGTGTTGGAATCTCCGTAGCATAGAATACGTTTCATCAGGTTTTTCCTCCTCGTTTCTGTATCTTAGGGTGTTGAAAGCAACTCTTTCCACCCATTTATTATTATGTTCAATACAAACACGCCGCAGCGAATGCAGGATGCTCTTTCAATCAACTATAGCGGTTTGCAGCTTTTCTGTCCAGGTCGGAAAGACGATCCAGAGCTTCCAGAAGCGTGTCATCCTGTTTGGCGAAATGCAGACGAATCAGGTTATTTACCGGTTCGCGGAAAAAACTGGATCCGGGCACCGCGCCGACGCCGACTTCCCGGGCAAGCCATTCACAAAATTCCAGATCTGACTCATTCTTTTTTCTCCACCTGTCGATGTTTATTAATATATAATAGGCTCCCTGCGGATCGGTAAAGGTAAAGCCAAGATCTGTTAGTCCCCCGGCAAAAAGGTCTTTCATGTGCTGATAATGTGCCTGCAGATCCTGATAATAGGAGTCTGGCAAGGTCAGTCCGGCAACCGCGGCCTCCATTAGAGGAGCAGCGGCGCCCACGGTCAGAAAATCATGCACTTTCTTTACACGTTCCGAGATACGTTCGTTCGCGATTACATACCCAAGGCGCCATCCTGTGATTGAGTAAGTTTTGGAAAGAGAGCTGCACATGATCGTGCGGTTCCACATGCCGGGGAGGGTATTGAAATAGATGTGGCGGTTCGGGCTGTACAGAATATGCTCATATACCTCATCTGTAATGACAAAGGCATCGTATTTCTCCGCCAGATCGGCAATCAGACGCAGCTCGTCCTCGCTGAATACTTTTCCACAGGGGTTGGAAGGATTGCACAAAATCAGAGCCTTTACGCCCTGGCGGAAGGCGTTTTCCAGAATTTCCGGATCAAAGGAAAAGTCAGGCGGAACCAGAGGCACATAGATCGGCTGGGCGCCGGACAGGATGGCGTCCGCACCATAGTTTTCATAAAAAGGTGAGAAGACAATTACGTTGTCTCCCGGATTTACCGCGGCCATTACAGCTGCAATCATGGCTTCTGTGCTGCCGCAGGTGACAGTTATTTCTTTTTCGGGATCTGGTTTCCGGCCGGAAAAATGCAGCTGCTTTTCCGCAAGGGCATCCCGAAAATTTTTCGCGCCCCAGGTAATGGCGTATTGATGAGGCCCCCTGGGGGCAATTCCCGCAAGCCTGGCAGTGAGGGCGTCTGGCGGATCGAAGTCGGGGAATCCCTGGGAAAGATTAATCGCTCCGTATTCATCGGATATTCTTGTCATTCTGCGGATGACAGAGTCCGTAAATTGTTCTGTTCTTCTGCTTAATTCCGGCATGATGGTGTTCTCCGTTCGTGAACAATTTCCAGATTACAGATTGAATCCTGCCATAAGTGATACGGGGAGTCAAGCTGTTGGTGTGCTGAAATAAAGAATTTACGACTGCTTTGATGTCTTCTGATAATATTCCGGTGTCCACCTGCTTTTAGGAGGCAGATTTGCAGAAAAGGTGAAAATATTGGTATTAGTGCACAAAAAAGCTTGGATAAAATCATGTAATCTATAGAAATTTACTTTTTTTGTTGCATGCAGGAAAAGTTGGTGATAGTGTATGTGTAACGATTAACAAAACCGATTAACAATAACGGTTAACAAAGGAGGAAATACAGTGAATTCCCGCGAGCGTGTGCTAATGGCCTTGAATCACGAAGAAACGGACCGGGTGCCGATTGATCTGGGGTCTTCCCGATCAACAGGAATCAACGCCATTGCATATAACAAATTGAAAAAATATCTGGGTGTAGACAGCAAAACCGTTCTTTTTGATGTAAAGCAGCTGCTGGCGGAGATGGATTTTGAGGTGGCAAAGAGAATCGGAAGCGATGTTGTTATTCTTCCGAGACTGGTTCCTTCCGTTGGAATTCGGATTGATGAGTTGACGGAAGGAGAGCTTCCGGAGAATGGCGGCTCCTGTCTGCAGTCAAAATTCTATCATCCGAAGCCCCTGGATAACGGCGGTATGGGGATTTATGACAAATATGGTCATCTGATAGCGGTAAGACCAAAGGGCGGCATTTTTTATGATGAGGTATATCATCCGCTGGAGAACGCGGAGACGGAGGAAGATGTAGACCGGGGCCTCAGCATTGCAGATGAAGACGGTGACAGCCAGTATCTGGGTCTTCCGCAGATCAGCGATTATGAAATGCGTTACCTGCATGACAAGGCTAAGTATATCTATGAGAATACGGATTTTGCTATCTCGGGATTTACCAGCTTCAGCCTGTTTGAGCGCGGATTCAAGGATTTCGGTTATGAAAATTATCTGATGCTGTTTTATGAGGATCCGGATCTGGCAGAGTATTACCTCGATAAAATGACAGATGCCTATATCACGTACATGGAGAGGTATCTGGATGCTGTAGGCGATTATATTCAGATTGTGCAGAATAACGACGATCTCGGCTCGCAGAAAGCAATGCTGATTTCTCCTGAAATCTATCGGGAGTTCATAAAGCCCCGACATGCAAAAATCAATGCGGCGATCAAAAAGAAATGTCCGGATATGCATATCTCTCTGCACTGCGACGGAAGTATTTATCCGATTATCGGAGATATTATCGAAAGCGGTTTTGATATTTTGAATCCTATTCAGAGAGACTGTGACAATATGGATCCGGTTCAGATAAAGAAGGAATTCGGAGACCGGCTGACGATCTGGGGAAGCGCATGCAGCACACAGTCTACGATGACGCACGGAAGTATTGAGGATATCGTAAATGAAGCAAAAGAGATGATCCGGATTTTTGCTCCCGGAGGTGGGTTTGTTTTTTCCCAGATCCATAACATCCTTGCGGATATTCCGCCGGAAAAAATCGTGGCGTTGTTTGATACGGCGAAAAAGTACGGTGTACCGGAGTGGTTTAACGCACAGTAGGCGGCAGGCGAAATCAGATGTTTGGAACTTGATTATTTTTTAGCAAAACAGTGGCAGGTTGAAAGAACAGAGGATGGAAAATAAGGCAAAGATTGCTGTTATCGGCAGTTATGCTGTCGGAGCAACCATAAGATGCAGGCAATTTCCTGCAGCCGGGCAGACAGTACCGGGACATGGATTTGAGATGATGCACGGAGGAAAAGGATCCAATCAGGCGGTTGCCGCTCACAGGATGGGCGCGGAGGTTCTGTACGCTACCTGCATCGGGGATGATTCTTTCGGACAGATGTGTCTCGATTTGTACCGACAGGAAGGGATCAGCACAGAATATATTCGGAAAAGCACGGAGGGAACAGCGACAGGCGCAGGACTTATTTATGTAAATGAAAACGGAGAAAATGAGATTGTCATCGGTTTGGGAGCAAATAATGAATTCTCACCGGCAGATATCGACCGTATTTTTCCGGAAATTGAGAAGTGCAAAATTCTTCTGATGCAGCTGGAGATGCCTGTAGAGACGGTGCTTCATGCTGCAAAAAGATGTAAGGAAGCAGGCGTCAGCTTTGTATTAAATCCGGCTCCTTTCCGGGAGCTTCCGGAAGAAATATTCCAATATTGTGACTATGTAACCCCGAACCAGACAGAAGCCAGACAAATGCTGGGAATTTCTCTTTCGGAGAATATCTCAGATGAAGAGGTTGGGAGACAGCTCAGAAATCATGGTATCAAAAATGTAGTAATGACTCTTGGAGAAGGCGGAGTCCTTCTGGTTACAGAAAGCGGAAGCAGAGTTGTACCGGGAATCCATGTCGCAGCGGTTGATACCACCGGCGCGGGCGATACCTTCAGCGGGGCATTTTGTGTAGCGGTTGCAGAGGGACAGGATCCGGACAAGGCCGCGGAGTTCGGAAATATTGCGGCGGGTCTTGCAGTTACCAGATACGGTGTGGTGGACGCCATTCCCTATAGAAAAGAAGTAGATTCTTACAGGAAGGAGAACAAATGAAGGCAGGAGGGATTCTGAACAGAGATCTGATGAGGGCTATTGCCGATATGGGCCATACACAGATCATGGTAATCGGCGACGCCGGGGTTCCGGTGCCGGACAGCGCGACGAGAATTGATCTGGCGCTGGCGCAGGATATTCCGACCATTCAGCAGGTGCTGAAGTACATCATGGACGAGATGATTTATGAAAAAGTGATTGTGGCGGAGGAACAGAAGAAATACAATCCGAAGCATTTTGAGGCTGTGTCCGGGCTTTCCAAAAGGTGCCAGGTGGAAACTATGCCTCATGAGCAGCTGTTCTCCACCTATCTTCCAAAGGCAAAATATATTGTTAGAACCGGTTCTTTTGAGCCTTTTGGAAATGTTGTCCTTCAGGCGGGGATTGACGCACCGAAATGGTTTGCCAAGGACGGATGTCTGGTTCCCGGCTATTATGAGGAACGGGTAGAATACAAAGGATAATTTTTATCGGCAGGGAATTTGGCGGAAATCGACCGAAAAAGCAAAAACTATCTATATAGAAAATAAAAAAGCGGAGGGCTTTCAACTATGACAAAAAAAGGTATTCTTTCGTTGGCACTAAGCGGACTGATGGCAGCGGCACTTGTCGGATGCGGGGGAGCATCCGGAGCGGGAACAGCAGCGGACAGCACGGCTTCTCAGGGAGCATCCACTGGAACTTCTGCCTCCGGAGAGGCGGTTGCTTCCGGCTCCGGAGAGACGCAGACCGGTTCGAAGGACATTAAGATTTCAGTCGTTATGCATGCCATGAACAGTTCCTTCTATACGACACTTGCAGACGGAGCGAAACAGGCAGGGAAGGATCTGGGGATTACCGTTGATGTTACTTCTCCTTCCACGGCCAGTGACCTGGACGCTCAGGTCAACCTGATAGAATCAGCGATTGCTGCTAAATATAATGGGATTGCGACTGTAACATGGGATCCCACCGGCTTCAACTCTGTCATTAAGAAAGCGGAGGATCAGGGAATTCCGGTAGTCGGCTTCAACCAGGACGCAGAGGACTGCGGAACAGAGGCATTTATCGGACAGGATTATGAGGACGCCGGGTATCAGCTTGGCAAATATATGTTTGGAACCGTTATGAACGGAAAAGGCAAATATATTGTTGCCAGCTGCGGACCAACGGATTCAGCCCTGGAAGCAAGAGAGGCAGGAATTAAAAAGGCAGCGGAAGAATATCCGGACGTAGAATATATTGACACCATTGATATCGGAACAGATCTGGATAACGCTTACAGTGTGATTGAAAGCGCATACCTGGCGCATCAGGATGTCAACGCATTTCTCGGTGTAGACGTATTTAGTGAGGCTATTGGAAACTTTATTAATGCTTACGGGCTTACCGGAAAGGTTTACGGAGCAGGCTTTGATCTGACAGAGGGAACTCTGAAACATGTAAAGAACGGTGACATGCAGCTGACAGTCGGACAGAATCCTTATCTGCAGGGATATTATTCGGTTATGGAACTCTACATGAACCTGGCAGATGGCGCGGATTTCATTGATATTAATACCGGAGCACAGATGGTAACTGCTGATAACGTGGATAGCGTAGAGCCGGAATGACAGCTGGCTGAAAATGGCTAAAGAGAGTCTCTTCCGGCATTGCTGAAATGTCGGAAGAGAATTTATGACTGTAAAAAGGAAAAGTGAATAGCATGAAGGAAAAATTAAAATCATTTCGTGAGCTGGGAGTTATCTGTGTTCTGATCGCATTGATTATTCTGCTTACCATAGCAAGACCGGTGTTTATCTCACCCACAAACTTTATAAATGTTGTCCGGCAGACGGTTCAGATTGGCATTATGGCGGTAGGCATGACATTTCTGATTATTTCCGGAGAGATGGATCTGTCCGTTGGCTCGATTTTCGGAACAACCGGAATGCTGGCAGCAACACTGTATAAAAGCAATGTGAATCCAACTGTTGCTTTTCTGGTCGCAATCCTTGTGGGGTGCGCAATCGGACTGCTGAATGGTATTCTTGTCACGAAAACCAAAATACCGGCGTTTATTGCTACGCTGGGTACCATGAAGATTTTCCGCAGTGTGGCATACGCGATTTCAGGAGGACAGAGTATCAGTGTATTTCCGGAATCTGTTATGAACAGCTGGGTCTTCAAAATGGGAGGCTCACTGGGACCGATTCCGATCCAGATTTTTATCATGGCAGTTATTTTTGTTGTAGCAGGGATTGTTCTGGCAAAAACAGAGACCGGTTATAACATGTATGCCACAGGAGGCAATCCCAAGGCGGCCAATCTTGTCGGCATCAATACGGATCGTGTTAAAATCATGGGATTTATCATTTCCGGAGCGGTAAGTGCACTTGCGGCAATGATTAGTATTGCATATCTTGGATCTGTGCCGACTACTGCAGGCGAAGGACGCGAGATGGATGTAATCGCGGCAGTCATCCTCGGAGGCGCTTCTTTAAGCGGAGGGCGCGGCACCATGCTGGGAACCTTTATCGGTGCGATGATTATCAGTGTGGTTAAGAACGGGATGGTTCTTCTCAGTGTTCCGGTGTTCTGGCAGGATGGATTTATCGGTGTTGTTCTGATTCTTGCGGTACTGCTTGATACCGTAATGCATAGAAAAGATTCCAGAGGATAACAGGAGGCAGCTATGGGAGCTTATATTCAGTTTAGGAATATAACCAAAAAATTTGGCGGGACGACTGCTTTGAATCAGGTATCTTTTGACATTCAGGAAGGAGAGATTCATTGCCTCTGTGGAGAAAACGGAGCGGGAAAATCTACGCTGATCAATCTGTGCGGAGGAATTTTCCAGCCGACGGAAGGACAGATTTTCATCGGAGGCAAACCGGTAGTCATCAAGACAGTGGAACAATCAGAAAAACTGGGGATTTCCATTGTTCACCAGGAAATTCCGCTTTGTCTGAATATGACGATTGCAGAAAATATTTTTCTGAATCGTAAGGAAGCCGTAAAGGGACTGTTTCTGGATAAAAAGTATATGAATGAGGAAGCGGCAAAACTCCTGAAACGGTTCCAGCTGAATTTGAAGCCGACACAGCTGGTGGAGGAACTCAGCATTGCGGAGCAGTCTATTATTCAGATTGCAAAGGCGGTATATTATAAACCTAAAATATTGATTCTGGATGAACCTACAGCTGCACTTACAGATGATCAGAGGGACGTTATGTATGCAGTTGTCAGAGAACTGGTTAAAACGCAGAAAACGACTGTTCTCTATGTCTCTCACAGGCTTGAGGAATGCATGGAGCTGGGAGACAGGGCAACGATTCTTCGTGACGGCTGTTTTATCACCACCAGAGATATTAAAGATCTGACCATGGATGATATAGTGACTTTGATGGTTGGACGGAAAATAGACCGGTCGAAGAAGAGGGAAAGCTATGTACGCGATGAAGTTTTGATGGAAGTGAAGCATTTTACCAAAAAGCGTCAGTTTGAGGACGTCAGTTTCCAGCTGAAGAAGGGAGAAATTCTCGGACTTGCAGGCTTTGTCGGCGCCGGACGCACGGAAGTTCTTACGGCTATTTTCGGGGCAAACCGGCCGGACAGCGGTGAACTCTATCTTGAAGGGAAAAAAGTAAATGTAAAATCACCTGCTGACGCGATCCGGCATCGAATCAGTATGATCCCGGAAAACCGCAGAGACGACGGACTGATTGCGTCTATGTCTGTGCAGCAGAATGCACAGATGGTTGTTCTGGATAAAATTAAAAACGGAATCTTCCTGAATAAGAAAAAGTCGGATGCTTTAATGACAAAAATGACATCCGATTACCTGATTAAAGCGGGAAATCCTTCAAACCCGATTTTTACTCTCAGCGGTGGCAACCAGCAAAAGGTAGTAATAGCCAGATGGATCGCAAATCATCCGTCGATTCTTTTATGTGATGAGCCAACCCGCGGCATTGATGTAGGGGCGAAGGACGAAATATATGGAATTCTGCGGAAGATTGCCAGCAAGGGGATTGGCATTGTCATAGTATCGTCAGAGCTTCCGGAGCTGATTTCGCTCTGTGACAGGATTCTTGTCATGCATGAAGGGAAAATTACCGGAGAAGTAGGCGGAGACGAGGCAACAGAGGCAGGTATCATGCGCTATGCGGCTGCCTTAAAAGATGATTATCAGTATGCGGATGAATAAACACTTTTGCCGGATTATTTTTGTAAAGCACTTTTACCGGATTGTTTTATTGTCAGCATTCATCAATTAGGATAAGATAAGGATAGGGTTTAGAGGTCGGCTGTGCCGACCATGCAGGCAATACAAAATTTATCAGGTTGTTGTGATGGGCAAAAAGGTAACAATTCGGGATATTGCAAGAGAGAGCGGTGTATCGACGACTACAGTTTCCCGGCTTTTGAATCATGTGGAAGGATACTGCTCAAAGGATACGGAGCAGAGAGTCTGGGCTGCCATTAAACGGCTCAATTATCATCCGAGTAAGATCGCGAGATCGCTGGTAACACAGAAAACAAATCTGATCGGAGTTATTTTTCCGGATATTTATAACAGCTTTTTCCAGGACTTATTTCGGGGCGTTGAAGAGTATGCATCCAGTCTGGGGTATCAGCTGATACTCTGTAATACAGATGGTGATTCTAAAAAGGAAAGAGACTATCTTCTGAATCTGGCGGAGAACCTGACGGACGGGATTATCATAAGTACATCGAATGGCAAGGATGATAACACGACTATTGTGGATCTCCACAAAAAAGGGTTTCCGATTGTTACTGTAGAAAGGTACGGAAAAGAACTGAAAGATGTGCCGAGAATTCTTTTCGCAAACCGGGAAGCTGAGGAACAGGTAGTGGATTATCTGTACAGAAGCGGGCATCGGAGGATAGCGTATATCAGCGGCCCTTCAAATGCGGTCAATGCCAATCGGAGACAGGAAGGATTTCGGAACGGACTCAGCAAAAACGGACTGTCGGTGGATGACTCTTTAATCTTGACGGGAGATTATAAGCTGGAATCCGGACAGGCATGCATGCGGCGGCTTCTGGATAAGTGTGGATGCAGCAATGGCAAAAAACCGGATTTTACTGCCGTTATGGCAGGCAACGACCTTATGGCAATCGGTGCAGTCAGGGAAATACTTGAACAGGGGTTGAAGATTCCGGATGATATTTCCGTAGTCGGCTGTGATGGAACCATGCTGGCAGACCTGATTCGTCCGCGGATCGGTACAATTCGGCTTGGCGGGATCGAGATGGGGAAAAAAGCTGCAGAATATCTGATCAGTGAGATCGGATCAGAAGATACAGATGAAAAGAAGATTATTTTTCAGCCGGAGCTTCATCTCGATGGAAGAATAAAAATAATAGAAGAATAATTTTTGAAATGCAAAAGAGTCAAAAGAAATAAAGGACAAGAAGGGCGCTTCATTGGAGAGAATAATGATCATTTAGCAAGTTCCTCATAGGCTTTCCGGTTCTTTGCGATAAGCCGTTTTGAAATAGACATTACATCTTCATCATCAGCAACCTGTTCTTTTTCAGCATTATTAAATTCAATCACCAGATAGCGTGGCGTGTTGTTCTTGAGTATAACAACGGAGCCTTTCTCATCGACCATGCGCGCGACACGAGAAAAGTTCCGGTTGGCTTCTGTGATAGAAACAAGATTATCTGTATTTATAGTCATAGTAAAAAGCTCCTTTTATTCACATCAGTATATCATCGGGGGTAGGAGGTATTCGACCTATTGATTATCGCCGGATTTAAGACTGGGAAGATGCCGGTTTGCAAACAAAAGCATTATAATCGTTTGCTATGAGCCACACAACCTGATATACTTATCTCAGATTCAGAAAGGCGGTGATGTTATGGCCAATAAGACAGCGAACGTAAATGCAAGGGTTGAAGAAGACGTGAAGAGAGAGGCGGAGAACATTCTTGCCAATATGGGTATTCCGGCGTCTGTCGGAATCAATATGTTTTATCACCAGATCATTTATTGTCATGGACTTCCATTCAGACCGGTTGTTCCTAAGAAGACACAGCAATCACTAGAAGATATGACAAGAGCCGAATTTGATGCAAGAATGGCTGCAGGTCTTGCTGATGCGAAAGCCGGGAGAGGCCTTGGGGTCGAAGATGCGTTTGACCAGCTGATCGCAGGGGCTCCGGTGAGAGAGGTCGTCAATGGATGAATACAACATCATCGTAACGAATCATGCCCTTCGTGCTTTTGCAGAGATTAAAGATTATATTGCAATTGAACTTGTGAATCCTTCTGCTGCAGTTAATCACATGCAGTTGTTCCGGAGCGAGATAGAGAAACTTGCAGAGAATCCTTCAAGGTTCAAATTGATTGATGAACAGCCCTGGCATGATGAGGGAGTCAGAAAAATCAGAGTAAAGAACTATTGCATATATTACTGGATTGATGAGGAGACACATACTGTTTATGTTACCGACGCGCTTTACGTCGGACGAGATCAGCCGAGATGGCTGAAAGAAATGCCAAAGAAGTAATAGGAGACCAGACTTTCGCCCTGCCTTCACCGGCAGGGCTTTTTTTCTATAATAATTTTCCCGATGGCGAGGACAATTCCGAGAAAAATACATTTGTGTACCCTGCTCGATTGAGAAAAATCATATTGCATCATGTTGAGTGGACAAGGGGAAGTTTATTAATTATTCCATGGCACGCTGGCATGATTTTACAGTCCCAGCCTTATTCATTTTCCAGCAGCGCAAAGGACAGCAGCAGATGCAGATGGGTGTGCCAGTCATCCAGATTCAGAGAGGTGAGCTCCTCTATTTTTTTTAAGTGAGCCAGAACTGTGGAGCGGTTCAGGTAAAGGGCAGCGGCCGTATGCGTCACATTAAATTTGTTTTTTATATACTGCTCCAGCGTATGGGAAAGGGAGGATGAGTGCTCGCGGTCATAATCCAAAAGATCCAGCAGGGGCTGATTTACCAGATCCTTATAGTAGACATCGCGGGAAGCGTGATCCAGCGTGTACGCCAGGGCATAGTCGGGAAACCGGTAGTACCAGTACATGCTGTCGCGGATATTTCCGATTCTCAGCGCAGACTCCGCTTCGTGCAGGGCATAGCGGATTCGGAAAAAATCATCAAATTCACTGCTGATTCCGGCCTTGTATAGGGAATCCCGCAGAAATGTGGCAATATTCTCCTGGAAGCGGAAATGCCCCTGCTCTTTTTTTGATCCCAGATTCACCAGAAGTGCTACGCGCTGATTGATGATTACACCGCATGAATTTGGGAAGAGCAGTTCCAGCTGATTGACAGAGACCGCGTTTATCTCGTCTTTTTCCCGGATAAAATAGGGAGAGAATAAGGCGAGTACATATCTGTCCTGTGCGCTCCAGTGAACCATCCGGAGTATGGCGTGAACCAGCGGACGCGATGCGGGCTCTTCTTTCAGGCAGGATGCCACAGCGTGATGCAGGCTGCTGAAGGCCGGAATGGGGAAAGAAAAGGGGGCGATCTGCCAGAGTACATCGGCCAGCCGGTCACCGAGGATTTTCAGCAGGTCATATTGATCCGGGGTAAAAGCCTCCTTCGATGCCAGCATTATCCTTGCATTGTAGATGCTGCTGTCTTTTTTGAACAGGTTGTAACACAAGGCAGGGACAACCTGACGAGCAGTGTGAACCTGGTAGAGCATCACGCTTCGGGATGACTGGACAGCCTGGTAGGCAGGATCTGTCAGGATATCTTCCATGACATATTTCGGGATGCCTTCTATTGTTTGAATCAGGGCGGCATTTCCCCGGAAATCATCTGTATAAGCGATATAGTGAAAGCGGTTATCCGCCAGAATAATGCTTCCATGAAGCTGATCGTAGAACACCTTCATCCGGATCTGATCATCTCTCATGATGACTGGGGATCCAAGACAAGCCTGTTTATGTCTCCGTCAACCTGGCGGGATTTGTTCAAGGAGCCTTATCGAAAACTGTACTCCTATCTGCATGAGAATGGGGTAATCGTCATGCATCACGGGGACTCTTTCATGGAGCCGATTGTGGAGGATATGGCGGAAATCGGCGTAGATATCTGGCAGGGGGTTCTGCCGACTAATAACATCCAGGCAATCTCCGAGAAGGTGGGAGACCGTATGCTGCTGATGGGAGGCATTGATTCGGTTATTGACCGGGCAGATGCCAGCGAAGAAGAAATTCGCAGAGAAACACGCAGGGCCTGCGAAGAATACGGCGGGCTGAAAGGCTACTGGCCGGGTATCACCTATGGAGGACCCGGAACCATCTATCCGGAAGTAGAGAAGATTATTATCGACGAAATTGACAAATATAACATGGAAAAATACGGAGTCGCAATTTCCTGACACCCTGTACGGGCACACATGGGTGATTCCTTGTTTTGAGCAGTGAAGAAATTGTTCTGTAATGAGGCGGCGCGGCAGCGGTTATAACCTGTGGCGCCGTCCTTATAACAAGGCATTATATAACAAGACATTGTATTAGAAAAATGAGCAGGGAGGCTTATTATCGTGGAAAAGAAAAAAAGTGCAGGAAGATGGATGCTCCTGCTTCTGCTTCTGGCATCGTTTGCGGTGACCTTTATGACCCGTTTTGTCTGGTCTCCGGTCAGCAAAACGGTTATGAGCGAGTTGAATATGAGCAATGTTGCCGCCGGTTCTTTTATGTCGGCGTTTTTTATCGGATATGTTATCACGCAGATTCCGGGCGGCACGCTGGCGGACAGAATAGGTGTAAAAGTCACTCTGTCTGTGGGACTTTTCATTTCCGGAGCGGCAACCATCGGCGTATCTCTGATTCACAGCTATGGAGCCGGTCTGGCGCTTCGGGTGGTGACAGGATTGGGCGCCGGTGTGGTTATGAGTTGCTGCACAAAGGTGATCAGTGAAAATTTTGAACAGAAAGACCGGGGAATTGCCTTTGGCGTTCTGCTGGTAGGACCGACTCTCGGACTGACGGTGGCCAATAAACTGGGAGCAGCGCTTCTGACCGCATACAGCTGGAGGACGGCCTTCCGGACAGTCGGATATGTGGCGATTGCCATAGGCATTCTGACAGCTTTGTTTATCCGGAATACGAAAGCACAGGGAGGCGTAAAACCAAATCTGCTGACGGGTATTAAAATAGTTTTTTCTACAAGAAACCTGGTCTGCGTCTGCTTTGGCGGCTTCTTTTATATGTTCTTGAACCTGGGAGTTTCCACTTGGGCGAATACCTATCTGAATAATCTTGGGATGAATGCAAACCAGGCGGCTAATGTGATGACTATTTACAGTGTCGGAGGAGTGATCGGTTCGCTTCTGACAGGGATTATTGTAAAAGCCTTCCATCTGAGCATGAAAAAATATCTGATTGTCGTTTATGTGCTGATTTCGGTATTTACCCTGCTGTTCGGGAATACCACAGGTGCAGCGGCGCTTTCCGTGATCGGATTCTTTTACGGTTTCCTTACCTATCTTCCGAATGCGCATCTTAACGCCCTGGTAACCAAGTATTCTCCGGATGGCCTTTCCGCTTCCACCATGGGTGTGCAGAACTGTGTATTCCAGATGGCGTCCATCCTCTCTCCGATGATTGTCGGCGGGATTGTGGATGCAACAGGCGCTTTCAGCGCGTGCTGGATCACACTGGCGGTTGTCAATCTGGCGGGTGTCGTTTTCTGGACAGCCCTGCGGGGAGAATAAAGACAAAGATTATCGAATCCTGCAAATGATAAATAACTGTATCAAAAAAATGCGCCTGGAAGGGCGCATTTTTTGTGTTTTCAGAACATAGGAGAGTAGCAGACAGAAATTTAGAATAATTACCAGAGAATATTCAGAAGAAGAGTTCCTGCAGGACGAAACAAGTTGAAATACCTGAATTGTAATAGGAGGAAGCATCAAATGGCGGCAAAATTAACAGAGCGTGAAAATTATCTTATGATGCTGGACGGAAAAGAACCCGAATGGGTTCCGATTTATTCTTTCGGGCCGATGCCGGGAGATACAAGACCCTGTACCAGCGCGATTTTCACCCCTCCGTTTATAGGGGAATTCCGTATGAAAGGCGGGGGAAAGGATGTGTGGGGAGTCAACTATGTCGGATCTGATTCTACCGGAAAGGCTATTCTCCCGGAACCGGGGAACTTTATTCTGGACGACGTTGAAAAATGGCACGATGTGATTAAGGCTCCTTCTCTGGAAGGGATTGATTGGGAAAAGGTCGTAAAAGACGGCATGGACGGTCTGTACAAAATGGGCTACAACCGGGAGGATTCTGCCCTTTCCTATAACATGCATGCCGGTTATTTCCAGGATTTTGTGGCCTTTATGGGATTTGAAAACGGACTGTGCGCTCTGTACGAGGAACCGGAAGAGGTAAAAGCCCTGATGGATTACATCTGCGACTGGTATACAGAGGTAGAGGAGCATATTCTGGATATCCTGAAGCCGGACTGCATTGATCTGATGGATGATGTCTCTACCTGGAGAGCTCCGTTTATTTCCGAGCAGATGTACCACGATATTTTCCTGCCTTGTCATGACAGGGAAGCAAAACTTGCGCGGGACAGAGGAATGCGGATTACGATGCACTGCTGCGGAGAGGCAGCGGAATTTATCGACGACTGGCTTTCCATTGGAGTCAGCGGATGGGATCCGGCGCAGCTCAGTAACGATATTGATGCCATACAGGCAAAATATGGCAATAAGCTTGCCATTATGGGAGCCTGGGATGCCAGAGGAAGGTTGATCGAACCGGATGTGACCGATGAAGAAATCCGTCAGTCTGTCCGGGATACCATGGACAGATACGCAAAAGGAGGAGGCTTTGCGTGGTGCGGAGGCTATCTGGGCGCCGTTGGCGATCAGGAAGTTATCCGGAAAAACAAAGTACTCTTTGAGGAGGTTTACAGGTACGGAGATGCCTTCTACGGAAATGGTCCGGAGGTTCATAAGGTGGTGGGTACCTATGGAAAGGCGTGAAGGGGCTATATCACAGAATAAGCAGATAATGAAATGTGGAGGAGGAATCTGAATATGGCAAAACAGGCGATGCAGGCCGAAAAAGGCGCCCTGTCCAATAAACAGGTCAATATTTACGGTGCGTATTTGATGTTTTCATCTCTGGCGGCAATGGTGCAGATGACGTATCTGACCATTTTTATGACAGATACACTTATGATTTCAGCAGGTGTTGTCGCAACAACTCTGCTGATAGCCAGGGCAATCGATCTGGTTATCGGAATTCTCAGCGGAGGTATTATTGAAAAAGCACACTTGAAATGGGGGCGTTACCGCTCCTGGCTTCTGATCGGCAGATGGTTTATTATTTTCGGTATCGTTTGTTCGTTCTTTGATACCTCATCCTGGCCGATAGGATTCCGTGTCGGCGTAGCATTTGTCGGATATATCCTGCTGAACGTTACATTCAGTTTTGTTACAAATGCTTATTATGCGCTGGCTCCCTGCCTGGCTAAGGGAAACATGACGGATCGGTTCCGCCTGAGCGCGAGAGGCGCGCAGTTTATGTGTGTGGCCATGCTGATTACTTCCGCGCTTACCGTACCGCTGGTAACAGCACTGACTCCTGTTCACAGTGCCAGCCTTCTTCACAGAATTAACACATTAGAGTGACAGTCTGACCACAATTTTTTCTTAAAATTTTCATACAAACATGAACCTGAAGCAAGAAGGAAGGTTTCATAAAGATCAGGAGGTCACTCAAAGATGAAAAAGAAAAGCACAAGATGGATGAAAGCACTGGGCTTTGCTGCATTGGCGTCCTGCATGGTGTTTACAACATCGGCAGGCGTTTTTGCTGCGGACACAGCCAGTTCCACTTCCGAATCAGAGGACGCGAACCGGGTCGTCAGCGAAGGCCTGGAGATGAGCACTTCTTATCCGGGCGTTTCCGCAAAGCCGGGCAGCACCGTATCCTTTGACCTGGATTTTGCCAACGGCGGCAGCGGTGAGCTGGTAAGCCTGGGCAGCTCCGGTGTTCCGGACGGAGCCACCGGGTATTTCCAGGGCGGAGGAAATACGATCAGCAACGTTTATGTAAAAAACGGGCAGAACAGTGCGCTGGCGACGTTTTCTGTTGATCTCCCGGAGGATCTGGCGGAAGGCACTTATACTATTACACTGACAGCCCAGGGCGAGACCAGCAGTGATACCCTGGATCTGACGCTGAACGTCTCTCAGGAG
>CACVSR010000004.1 GCA_902756775.1 uncultured Lachnospiraceae bacterium
AGAGATAAACTGATGAAATCCTTCCTGAAAAATAGCGTCCTCAATGAAACAGTTTTCAATATATGTAAAAGGTACTTTCAACCGCTCCAACTGTCTACTTATCCCAAACAAGCCGCATTGTGTATCAGTATATCTTGTTCCATCCGGAAGAAATGAATCATCCTGCGGTCCCCACAGGAGCACAGGTTTTCCTATTGCTTTTGCAACATCCCCAGCAACCTCTTCATTTCCAAAATTGCCAGGAATTAAAAAAATTGCATCAACATTCTCTTTCCTAAAACGATCAATAACCTTTGGAACATCTCTTTCATTCCAAAGAACATTAACTTCATTAATTCCTTTTAGATCTACAAAATCCACATGTCTACTGGAAAAATTATTTTCGATATACTCAACAGCCTCGTTACAACGTATTTCTGCCTTCTCCCAGTTGAAAATTCCTGGACGGGGCGTAACATCTCTTCGAATCGGTACCAATCCTATCTTTACATTAAAGCTAAGCATCCTTATCCCTCCCAAGGTTGGTTATTAGCAAGAAATAATTCAAATCATAAACTGTTAATTTGATATGTTTCTTTATAAATTCTAACATTACATCTCGGCATCGTCTTTTATCTAACCTACTATGTTTTTTTTAATAATCGTAGACAAAATATATATTTTCATTCTCTACTCTGATATTCTGGGAATAATTGGTTATCAGCTTAATAAAAAGCAACCCACAAAAAAGCAGCCATATGGATATTTCCTTTTTGGAATATCCATATGGCTGCTTTTTTACAATACTTATCTTATATTTATTCAGATATTTTATCCGGATGATTCGGATAGTTATAGCTCCTTCATGTACCACCAGTCCCGTGATTTTACGTTAAAGTTCACCTGGCAGTCCGCCGCAAAGCCTTCTCCCATGTTTAGGGCGTAATCTACGCGGTCTTCTTCCCCTTTTCAAATATCATCTCTGTGTCAATCAGTCCCTTTTTATGGACCATCAGACGATCTTCGGTGAATTTATAGAGGTTATGGGTGACCTCCCGGAATCCCTCTGTGGTCTCCTCGAAAATCAGGTAGTGCTGACCGTTTTTATAATAATATTCTCCGGGTGTAACAATTTCCACCGGCTGCGCGGAATCCTCCGCGCCGCCGAACTGAACTCCCCGGAGCGTGATAATTACTTCTTTTGTCATTTCCGCCGTTTCCCCTTTAGCGTAATGATCACTTTTTTGTCATTTCCGCTGTTTTCTCTTTTCGGTAATTTCCGAAGGCGTCGTTCCGGCATCCGCCCACATCCGTTTCAGAGTCCTGTGCATCAGCCTTTTTTTGCCTTATCTGGATCCTCAAAAATTTCATCCATGGTATGCCATCCCAGAACCGCGCACTTGACTCTCGCCGGCATATGAGAAATATCTTCCAGCGCCCCGGCTTCCTCCAGCTCTTCCTTTTCCTCTTCGGTGATTTTTCCCTTTATCATCCTCAGGAATATTTCGGACAGTCTTTTTGCCTCTTCAATCGGCCTGCCGATCACCAGATCCAGCATCATGTCGGCGGAAGCCTGGGAAATCGCACAGCCGTCTCCCACAAAAGCCCCGTCCTTTACCACTCCATCATCTACCCTCAGCTTCAGGATAATATCGTCGCCGCAGCTGGGATTTACTCCCTCCAGTTCGTAATTTGCATCCGGAAGCTCATGCTTGTGAGTGGGATGCAGATTATGCTCCGTTAATATCTCACTGTAAAATGTGTTGTGCATAGCTAATCCCTTCTTCCGTGACAATCCGCCGCATAGAAGCGAAATGCCGGATCTGATCCTTCTTTAATAACCCATTCGTTTCCGCAGTGTTTTCATGCTGTCAACCAGGCGATCCGCCTCTTCCTCCGTGTTATAGAAGGAAAAGCTCGCCCTGGCCGTGGACATGGTGCCGAGAAATTTCAGAAGAGGCTGGGCGCAGTGGTGACCCGCACGCACATCCACATGATCCTCGTCCATCATGGCCGCAATATCGTGCGGATGAACTCCATCTACCGTAAAGGTTAGAATGCCGTGATGTTCCTTCGGATCATCGGATCCAAGAATGTGCACCTCCGGGATTTCCTTTATCTTTTCCATCGCGTAAGCGGTCAGATGATCCTCCCGCTCCTGGATTTTATCAAATCCGATGGAATTGATGTACTGGATTGCCGCATGAAGGCCTACCGCCCCGCCCGCGTTTACCGTACCGGCTTCAAATTTATGAGGAAGCTCCGCGTAGGTGGCGCCCTCCCGCGTCACATATTCAATCATTTCCCCGCCGTAGAGAAAGGGCTGCATGGCATCCAGAATTTCTTTTTTCCCGTACAGGACGCCGATTCCCATGGGCGAGAGCATTTTGTGTCCGGAAAATGCCAGAAAATCCACATCCAGATCCTGTACATCCACCGGCATGTGAGGAACGCTCTGCGCGCCGTCCGCCACAAAAACCGCCCCGTACTCATGCGCAATCCGGGCAAATGTTTTCAGGTCATTTGTCCTCCCGATGACATTTGAGACATGTGTCATGCAGACCAGCTTTGTTTTCGGGGTTATCGCCCTGCGAAAATCTTCTTCGGTTATGTTTCCGGTTTTATCACACTCCAGGTATTTCAGCGTTGCGCCGGTTCGTTTCGCGGCCTGCTGCCAGGGCAGCATATTGCTGTGGTGTTCCAGAATGGTGATTAAAATCTCATCCTCCGGCTTCAGGTTGTCCGCCGTCCAGCTGTAGCCCACCAGGTTCAGGCTCTCGGTCGCATTCCGGGTAAAAATAATTTCCTCCGTGCTTTTTGCGTGGATAAAAGCACGGACAGCCTCTCTCGCCTGCTCATAGGAGTCTGTGGCCTTAAGGCTCAGCTGATAAAGACCCCGGAGCGGGTTGGCGTTTTCGCTTTCATAATAATGAGAGACGGCCTCCAGAACCTGCCTGGGTTTCTGCGTTGTTGCCGAATTGTCCAAATATGCTGTTTTCGGACTAAGAAGCGGAAAATCCTTCCGGATTTCCGCATCCTCCCGTTTTCTTTCACTCGTTGTCATCCTCTGTGCCTCCCAGCCAGGTATTGATGTCTTCTCTCCATCTCTCATCCGGAATCAGGCGGATCACCGAATCCAGACGGGCTTTGGCCATCATCTCATAGATCTGGTCTCTGTTCATTCCGCGGGATTCCAGATAGAACATCAGGGAGTCGTCCAGTCTGCCGATGGTGGCGCCATGATTGCCTACGACATCCTCTTCTGCACAGAGAATCAGCGGAATGGTCTGATTCTGCACCTCATCGTCCATCATCAGAACATCTTCCATTTCATTCCCGACAGAGCCTGCGGCACCTTTTTTGAAATCAATGGTGCCCCGGAAGGTCTTTTTCGCGCGGTCACGCAATACGCCATTGGCATTGATTGCACATTCCGTCTTTTTCCCTGTGTGATTGGCAAAATAATTCATATCCAGATGCCCGTCGCCAAGCACCTGATAGGCGACATCCGTTTTCAGGGAGCTTTTCTTTCCTGCCAGATCAATACGGCAGCCCTGGTAGACGTCCCCTCCTCCGAGAAACAGATGGATAATTTCTATCCTTCCTCCATCCTCACAGGTTCCGCCTACATCGTTGATAAAGGTAAACCCGCTGCCCAGACGCACAGTCTGCACCAGACGCAGAACGGAATTTTTCTTAACGCGTACCTTTGTCTGAACTGCCCCGAAGCCGGAGGCCGGATTCATGGATTCCGCCCCTCCGATCCTTCCGGATGCCTCCGCCGGAACCGATGCGTAATCCATCAGCACCGTCATGCTGCTGTTTTCTTCTGTCACCAGCCCGATGGAAAACGCCTTCTGATCTCCATCGGCAAACGGAAAGCGAAGACGAACCGGATTTTCGGCCTGTTTGCCCGCTTCTGCAGTAAATATTCTGGTTTTTATTTCCTTCAGCAAAGCGCTGACCTGATCCCCGCATCCCGAAGGCTGCTGCTCCAGCACCGGATCCTTTGTATTGCTCTCCGTCACAGAATCGGACGGGAATGCTGTTTCCAGACCGCCCTCTGCCAGCTGCGCAGGCACCTGCACCCGTGATTCATTCATTTTCAGCCAGTACCAGGTGATGGCAGGAAGCCGGTTCAGTGTAATATCTTTATTTTCATTCATTTCCGATTCCTCCTCAGCCTACTGTGCCCTTCATTTCCAGACGGATCAGGTTATTCATCTCTACCGCGTATTCCAGAGGAAGCTCCTTGGAAACATTGTCCGCAAATCCGCTGACGATAAGGGCGCGCGCTTCTTCCTCGGAGATTCCACGGCTCATGAGATAGAACACTGCCTGGTCACTGATTCGTCCGATTTTTGCCTCGTGTCCGATATCCGCCTGCGAGGTTCTGATGTCCATGGCCGGAATGGTGTCCGAACGGGACTCCGAATCCAGCATCAGGGACTGGCAGGACACCGCGGACTTGCTGTTCTTTGCCTGATGATTCACGACAACAGAGCTCCGGAAGGTGCTGATACCGCCGCTCTTGGAGATGGATCTGGTATTCACATAAGAAGAGGTGTCCGGCGCACTGTGGACAATCTTACAGCCGGTATCCAGATTCTGTCCTTTTCCGGCAAAGGTCACACCGGTAAACTCTGCCCTTGCGCCCCGTCCTGCCAAAATGCTCATAGGGTACAGATAAGAAACATGGGAACCGAAGGAGCCGGAAACCCACTCTACTTTTCCGCCTTCCTCCACCTTTGCCCTCTTGGTGTTCAGGTTATACATGTTCTTGGACCAGTTTTCTATGGTAGAATACCGCAGCGTCGCGTTCTTCCCCACATAGAGCTCTACGCAGCCGGAATGCAGATTCGCCACATTATATTTCGGAGCGGAGCAGCCCTCAATAAAATGAAGATAGGCTCCTTCCTCTACAATAATCAGGGTATGCTCAAACTGTCCGGCTCCGGCGGCATTCAGACGAAAATAAGACTGGAGAGGGATTTCCACCTTTACTCCCTTCGGCACATACACGAAGGAACCGCCTGACCAGACCGCGCCGTGAAGAGCGGCAAACTTGTGGTCGGTCGGGGGAACCAGCTTCATAAAATGAGACCGGATCAGCTCGGCATATTCTCCCCGGAGCGCGCTCTCCAGATCCGAGTACACCACGCCCTGCGCAGCCACCTCTGCCTTTACGTTGTGATAAACCAGTTCCGAGTCATACTGGGCTCCCACACCCGCAAGAGATTTCCTCTCCGCCTGGGGAATACCCAGTCTCTCAAAGGTATCCTTGATTTCTTCCGGAACCTCGTCCCAGCTTCCCTGCATTTTTGTGTTCGGGCGGACATAGGTAACTATCTGATCCATATTCAGCCCTTCTATGGATGGACCCCAGTCCGGAACTTTTTTCTTATTATAAATCTCAAGAGAATGCAGCCTGAAATCGCGCATCCAGTCCGGATCGTTTTTTTCCTCTGACAGTTCCAGCACGATTTTCGGTGTAAGGCCCTCTTCAATCCGGTAGGTATCGGCGCCTTCCTCGTTTCGAAAATCGTACAGGCTTCTGTCAATATCTTCTACATATGTTTTTTCCTTCATGGCAATTCCCTTCTCTCAGGCATTTTCAAACCGCTCGAAGCCGTGCTCGTTGATTTCATCTACCAGGGAACCGTCGCCGTCTTCCACAATCGTTCCGTTTACCAGAACATGTGTGGCGTCTACATGCAGAGACTCCAGAATCCGGGTGCTGTGCGTGATAATAAGCAGGGCACCGTCTTTATCCTTCTGATACTCCTCTACACCCTTGGATACGGTGCGGACGGCATCTACATCCAGACCGGAATCCGTCTCATCCAGAATGGCCAGAGAGGGTTTCAGCATAAGCAGCTGCAGAATTTCCGCCTTCTTCTTTTCACCGCCGGAAAACCCGACATTCAGATCCCGCTCCGCATAGGAATGATCCATCTGCAGAACATCCATAGCCTTAAAAATCTCCTTGCGGAAAGGAAACAGCCGGATTTTTTCTCCTGTCTTCTGCTCCACCGCACTGCGGATAAAATTCATCAGGGAAATTCCCGGAACCTCCAGAGGATTCTGGAAGGACATGAAAATACCGTCTTTTGCTCTCTCGTTCACGGGTTTGGAAAGAAGTTCCTCGCCCTTGAACACAATGCTTCCTCCGGTAACCTCGTAAGCCGGGTTTCCCATAATCGCATTTCCAAGCGTAGACTTTCCCGCGCCGTTCGGCCCCATAAGAACATGGGTCTCTCCCTTATTTATTGTAAGATTCAGGCCGTGCAGAATTTCCTTCTCCTCCACACGGACTGTCAGATCCTTTACCTTTAACAGCTGCTCTGCCATACCTATCCTCCATCTGGTTTTAATCCCTAGTATTTTAGTACACTTTTTTCGCGCTAATTATATACCAGAGCCTTTTTAATTGCAAGGGTTTTACTCTGCCGAAATAAGCTCAATATGAAAATTCAGCTCTTTTCCCGCCATCTCATGGTTGGCATCCAGCGTGATGTTCTTATCATCCTTTGCTGTAACAACAACAGGGAACGGTCTTCCGTTTCCGGACGTCAGATATACCTTCTGCCCGATCTGCAGCTGATCCGATCCCTCCAGATCCGCAATCGGGAAGGTAAGAACATTTTTCGGATCCGGCATACCGTAAGCTTCCTCCGGACTCAGGTGGATATCTGCTTCCTCCCCGACCTCCATATTCACAACGGCTTTGTCGAACCCCGGAATCATCATCCCTGCCCCGCAGATAAACTCCAGAGGCTCTCCCCGGTCATAGGAGGAATCGAACTGCGTTCCGTCATTAAAGGTCCCTCGGTAGTGCGTTTTTACCTTTTTTCCTGCGTTTTTCCCTTCCAGGATGATCTTTATCTCCTGTCCTCCGCAGCCGCAGCAGCCACCACCACAGCCGGATTCACAGTCTCCGCCGCCGCAGCACCCGGCGTCCTCTCCGCAAGCGCCCGCAGAATCTGAATTTTCCCGGCCGGAAGCCGCCTCTTCATCCGCGCTGTGGCATCCATGGTGATCGCAGTTAACGCCCTGCGATTCCATGCTGCCTCCCAGAAACGCCTGCACAGCCCTGTCCGCATTTCCCGTGGCACCTGAAACCACGCGGATGCCTGCATCCGCCAGCGCTGCCTGCATCCCTGCGCCAAGACCGCCGCAGATCACAACATCGACACCGCCTCTGGCAAGTACCCCGGCCAGAGCCTCATGCCCGACGCCACCGGCACTCAGTACCTCGGATGACACGACTTTGTCATCCTCTGTCTCATAAATCTTAAAAAACTCTGTTTTTCCGAAGTGCTGAAAAACCTCACCATTCGCATTATCATATGTCACTGCAATTCTCATCGTTTTTCTCCTTTTCATTCTTGCTTCGTGCAGGTCTTAAAAACATCTTTCACATGTCCGATAACCTTATTGCACGATATCTCTTCTTTCTGCAGTCATCGCCTGGAATGCATGAAACTGATGGTAACATATCCGGACGCATTACACCAGTGCCAGATTCTGTTTCCGGGTCACTAAGTAGACCTGCAACCCGATAAAACGTTACAGAATGATATAATTACCATTTCTGTAGGTTCTTTGCTTCGCCAAATGTCAATTCTAGAAGTTCCGCTGCAATTTTGCCACTTCGCACCCTCATAAGATTGTCTTCCACATCAGGCTTTGCCAGAAGCTCCATGCTCCCATACCATACAACATTCTGATCAATGACCGCAAAATGTTCACACGTTTCTTCCAAGTAATATATTTCAAATCCGGCTTTTCGAAGACGTTCCAGCAGAGCCATCCGTGCTTCTGATTTTTCAAGCCCATATACATCAGGATGCCATGTGACGATTGTGCATTTTGTGCCGTTTTCCTGGCATTTTCCTATAGTTTTTATTAATCGGCTCACTTTATCAGCATTAAGCCTTGGACTTGAAATGACAACACTATACTTTGCTAATTCAATATCATGCCAGAAAGTCTCCGCATAGGTCTCAATGTCATAGATCGCGTTTAGCTGTCCGTCAGCCTCATCTTCTCTGCCGGAATAAAGATCATATCCGATCTTTTTGTATGCTTTCAGACGGGAGGCATACATTTTATCAAACTTTGGAATATGGCAGTCCACATAATCATATACAATGACATTCTATTTATCCTTATAATCACGGTTCAGCCGTCCTGCGTACTGTTCAACGACATTTTCGCCGGATACAGGAGTTGCCATGAATAACGTGTCAAGCCTTGGATAATCAAATCCCTCACCCAAAAGTGAACCGGTTCCGACAAGTATTAGTGTCTCCGACTTTGAAACATGTTTTAAATCGTCAACCTGTTTGTGGCGTGCTTTTGTTCCGTTTTTCCCGGTCAGAAGGATAACCCTGTCAGCATCCTGCTTAAGGCGTTCCGCTAATCGTTCAGCATGGTCAACATATTTTGTCAAAACTACCGGTGTCCTTCCATTCTTTACACATGCCGCCACCTCTTCCGTAATCTGAGCATCTCTCACCTCATTATTTCGGATTAGTTCAAACGCGGCATTTCCATACGGAGTTTTTGATAAATGATGCGGGGCAACTGTCCGCGTAAATCTCGGATAAACGAAATGGCCAATGTTCTGCTCCCTTGCTCTGTCTTTCTCCGTAAAGCGATATCGGATCGGACCTAGAAGAAATTCGTTGATCTTCTCCTTCCCATCACCTCTCTTTGGAGTTGCCGTTACCCCGTACACATATTTGGCCTGCACTTCCTGCAGCACTTCAATAGCAGAATCAGAGGCGGCATGATGGCATTCATCCATGATAACCTGCCCGTACTCCTTCAGTAGCGGATGGAATCCATCCTTTCTTTTTAAGGATCGGATCATTGCAACATCGACAATGCCAGTCAGGGTATCATGAGGTCCCTGCAGGTTTCCAATCAATTTTTTTCTGGTTCTTATTTGTCCGGACTTTGTTTTATATTTCGGAAGTTTCTCATCAATCACCAGGAATTCATGAAGACGTTCTATCCACTGATTCATTAAATCCGCTTTATCTACAAGAATAAGAGTATTGACCTGACGCTCCGCGATTATATTACAACAAATAACAGTTTTCCCGAAGGCCGTCGCCGCATGCAGAATTCCATTGTCATGAGCCATCATAGCCTTTACTGCCTCCTTTTGCGATTCCCTCAGTTTACCATTAAATCTCACTCTGACTGGCTTGCCTTCCGACCGCTTATCCCTTATGGAATATGGGATATCCGCCTGTGTCAGCTTTGAAATCATTTTTTCTGACAGACCGCGTGGGAGTACAATATATTTTCCCTCATCTGATCCCCAATAAATATATCTCGGTGTATTATAATTCGGCAGATCCATGGCTAGGTTCTGGAAATATTGCCTGTTTGAAAATGCGGCCATCCTGCGGATATCACGCTTCATTTTGTTGGAAATATTGGATGTGTCCACATAAAGCCTGTTCGAAATGATCAGATCTGCTTTTCCGATTACTTCGCTCTTATGAAAGCCGTTGCCCTTTTCCCATGGTTCCGCGTCCTCATTTTCAACCGATTCCGGATTCGTGATCTCCTGTCCAGTCCATTTCTGCAGGATTTTCTCTAACTCGGCTTTTGACAGTCTTTTTACACCGCTTAAGAACATCAACTGGTCAGGATACGCGTTCCATGCCTCATCTACAAATGCGCTGTTGCCGCTTTTCAAAGCCTGCCCCTGTAGCGGCAGTGCAATTACATTTCCCAGCCCGCCTTTGGGAAGCATATCCTGTGCCGGGATCATACGGTCGTAATATTTAAAAGATTTCAGATTGACACTCTCCGCACCTTTATCAAGCAGGGCAAACCCAAATCTTCTTGCCAGCTTCGCCGGAACCAGCTCTTTAAAGAAAATCCACAGATGCGCACCATTTCCGGATCGTGACCGTTCTACAGCACAGTCAATTCCCAAAATCCTGCAAATCTTCCTCAGCGCACTAACTTCACTCTTCCATGAATTATCTGTGTTTGCGTAATCCGTCTGTGCCGCTCCTGCTGCGTGATTATCGAAATCAAACACAAGCAGCTGGCACACATTGCCTTCGAGCATAGGATATATGGCAATCACATCATTTCCATAGGAATCATTTCCTTCCATATGAGCCTTAATCAAATGGTAGTTAAGCGGTTTATAAGCCTGAATCTCGCAGTCCTTACACCTTACATTATCTTTTTTCTGTTTATGGCACTCACGATCCCATCGGTTAAAACACTGTGTATAATAGCCTGTACGCCCTGTCTTTGGATTTGTATAACGGAGTTCGTAAACCTCTTTTCTGCCGCGGCAAAATAACATGAAGAATTGATTTGCCACCTTATCCGTAACCTCGATCGGATGAATGCGACCACCCTGATCTGGATCATATTGCTCAGAATAACCCGAAGGTTCATCCGAGATAACAGTTTCATAATCTATCCCCGCATTTTCAAGAATTTCCTTCAGCAGGCTGTTTTCTTTTTCCAACCGGCTGAGCCTCTCTAATAACTGTCTTGTATCCATATCTTTTTCGCTCATATTTTTATTCTTGCGGAATCCTCGGATTTTGTCACTATTCACAAATAAATTGGAACAAGCTAAAACCCATATAAAAAGTGCACATCTGTTTCTTGATGTGCACGCAATCAACCCTTACCACCTTATCATGTAAATTGAATTCCTGTTTTGCGTATAAAATAGAACAGATTTTCGCACCTAACCCCCATTATTCTGGCGATGTCAGGGATTTTGGGCCTGCCACTTGGTGTTTTCGGATTAATCTTTCCTGCCCCTGACTCGATTGTTACTATAACATAACCATATGCGCTTGCCGCGGCAATCAGCCATGGATCAGCAACAGACGCATCTGACCATACACGAAGTGCTTTATCATTATAAAAAGGACTGTCTTGAATAAATTTTAATACTCTTATGTAACTTTCAAGAATTTTAGGATCACGACGATCCAAAATATTGATACCTTCAATTGCCATGATCCATTCTGTCAGCTTATCTCCGCCTTTGAGTATCTCATCTCTTACTACGTCCATAACTGAAATGTTATCTTGTTTCAGCAATGGCTCCAGCTGCCTCCAATAGGCAGGCGCAAAATCGAAAGGATAGTAATTTTGATAGGGTGTCACAAAACTGTTCGCGTCTAATAAATACTTCTCATTTACCATCCAGCACCTCCTATTTCATTCAGAAGTTTCTGGAAAGTCCTGCGATTTGTATTAGTCATCCGAAAAAGATCCGTATACTGTGTCCTACCTTCTTCTGCGCTCTGCGCAAGAGCCCGAATAAAACGATGATCCAGTCGGCTGCTCATTGTTCTGTAAAAATTTCCGCCTCCAGATTTATTTTTTCTTTGCTCCGCTTCCCATGCTTTAAACTGTTTATCAAGTTCTTTAACCGTCTCGTCATAGGTTTTCCTGCTGATTTTATGCTGATCCAGTGCTTTTCTCGCAATCACATATCGACTGCAATGGAAATAACCAGCGACTGTCTCCATATGCGCAGATATCGTCTCATCAGTTTTATCCCATAAAAAATTAAAAATGGCACTGGGAACAAGTACCTCGGCCGCAGCAGCATTACATATTTTTTCAATATTGCTTCTGTTCTCTTCATGCCCAAAGCCATCATTATATAAGCTATTAACCCCCAACAATACATGGGTAAATTCATGCATGATGGAAAAAAGTTTTCCCGTCTCCGTGTCACAATTATTGATAAAAATCAAAGGAGCATTTTTATTTACAACTGTAAATGCCCGAAATTCATCTACATTTAACTTTCTTCTCGTATTATTGCCAACAATACCATTGGACATAACTAGCACGCCGATTTCTTCCACTCCGGAACAAATTAGCTTATAAGCCTCGGTTGCTGTTTTACAAGAAGCAAACCAATTTACATTCAGATTTAGATGTTCCCTAATTGCCTTCACAATTATATTTACTGGTGTATCTAAAGTAACAATTCCTACAAAGTTAAGCTCCTCATAACCATTTTCCTGCAGATACTCTGTCATCCATTCCTGCATCTCAACCATCTGATCATACGTATCAATTAAATTTCGACTCGGTTCCGGAATAGCGACACTATTAACTGTCCTATACTCCAAAATAGGACAATTCTCAACAGGCGGCGTGTCAAGGAAAAAATATCCGAACGGAATATTAATCTTCCTGCTTACATCCTCTACCTGATTAAAAGTCGGGGTTTTCTCGCCACTTTGCCATTTTGTAAGCAACTCTAAAGTAGAAGATGCCACATTCTCGAATTGTATTTTCTGGAGAATCCAGTTTAATATTGCCGGTTTTATGGTGACTTTCATCCCTGCCATGTGACCTCCTCCTCTCTCAGAATACAGCCAATATTATTATACAATTCCCATCTATGTTATTCAATCTCGACAAAAATTGGCAACAGCAACCATCCGTCATCAACCGTCGGTCAACCGTCAACGACATTATCTTTTTTACATGTCTCCAAGGATTATTCCTTTACATAATGTTAAATCCAAATTTAAATTTTCAGAAGCTTTCCACATTTCTGACACTTCCCAAAAAAAGTCAGAAATGATACACTTCATATATCAGTCCGGTTTCGGAGATAAGGTTTACAGACTGCTTGCGGACTGGCGGATACCAGTTATTACCACGATTGAGGATCGCAGGCATGGCGCTCTGCTTATGCAGAAGAGAACGGCGCCGCCTGGATGAAAGGAGTAAGTATGGTAATTTTCTTTCTTGTTGTTCTGATTATTATTGCCCTGTGCATCGTGTTTTCCTGTGTACGGGTTGTTCCGCAGGCAAATGCCTATATTGTGGAGCGGCTGGGTAAATACACAGCCACATGGGGCGCCGGACTTCATCTGAAAGTCCCCTTTATTGAGAGAGTGGCCAAGCGTGTGTCCCTGAAGGAGCAGGTGCTGGATTTTCCTCCTCAGCCTGTAATCACCAAGGATAATGTCACAATGATGATTGACTCTGTTGTGTTCTGCTACGTTTTTGATCCAAAGCTGTTTACCTACGGCGTAGAGAACCCGATTGCCGGACTGCAGAATCTTTCCGCCACTACTCTGCGTAATATAATCGGCGAGATGGAGCTGGATCAGACACTTACCTCTCGCGACAGCATTAACCGTAAGATGCAGGCTATTCTGGACGAGGCGACAGATCCCTGGGGAATCAAGGTAACACGGGTAGAGATCAAGAATATTCAGCCGCCGAAGGAAATTGAAGAGGTTATGACGAAGCAGATGCGCGCCGAGCGCGAGCGCCGTCAGACGGTTCTGGAAGCACAGGCCCATCAGGAGGCGGTTGTCAGCCGGGCGGAGGGCGATAAGAAGGCCAAGATACTCAGCGCCGAGGCGGAGCGGGACGCGCAGATCGCTCTGGCGGAAGGACGTGCAAAATCAATTCTTCTGGTCTACCAGGCAGAGGCAGACGGACTGAAGGCACTGAAGGATGCGCAGGCGGATGATTCTGTCCTGAAACTGAAGGGACTGGAAGCTCTGAAGGAGGTTTCCGACGGCCGTGCCACGAAAATCTTCATGCCTTCCGATCTCTCCGGTATTATATCCACTCTGGGGGTGGCTTCGGAAGCTCTGGGAATCGGAGATTCCACTCCGGTAGATCATAACCCGAAACCCCGGACCCTTCCGGCTTCGGATCCCTGCATTACCCCGGAGACCAGCCGCGGAGGAAAGGAAGCAGCCGCAAGCAACGCGGTGATGCAGGCCAGTCTCACGGATCAGGCAAAGGAATAGGAGATGCTGAATCTTGAAGGAACATTCTGTCATATCCGACCCGGTTCTGCACGCAAAAGAAAAATATGAGGAAAACTTTTTCACAGCTGAGACGGTTTTTCCCTGGCAGGCGTATGCCTCCTTCTGCACCACCGGACAGTTTGCCAGACTGGAAAACGGTTTTGTCCGGCACTGCGGACCCACGGCCATTACGAACCTGGTGCTGATGCTCCGGGCCAGATTTCCTGAATCTGCAAAAGCTGCCTCCCCGGAGGAAATATTTTTACAGTCAGCCGCTATCGGGAAGAGGCTTTTTATTTACCATAACATGGATCTGTTTCATTTGTACGGCGGGACCAACAATCTGCTGGCCGGAATCTACATAGAGAAATGCCTGCAGTCCTTTGGTTTCCCCTGCCGGATTCTGAATTATTTCGGCAGTCAATCGGCTGTGCATGGCGGCAGACTGCGGCTGATCCGGAGAATCCCGGCAAATCCGGCCACCATGGAACAAGAGCTGCGAAAGGGAAGACTTCTCTACCTGATGCTGCACCATCACCGCTGCTATGGAAGCCATCATGTCATATGCAGCGGATTCCGGGTCTTAAAATCCTCCTCTTCCGAAAGAGAGGATCGTTATTTTCTGATCGCTGACGGATGGAGCAGTTCTCCCCGGTATCTGGCTGCTTCCGAATTGGGATTCTGCAGCTACTACTCTGTTTTTTGAAATATTTTTCCTGTCCGGCTCACAATCTGTGTGTAAGAAAGCACGAACAAATACCAGCACCGGACACAGCCTGGAGGAAGATACTGACAAAAACAGATATCCATCAAAAGAAAGAATAAAAGAGAGAATAAAACCCGCACCGGCAGTGCTATGCTGCAGAAAATACGGTGCGGGTTTTTATTATAATAAGATATCTGCGAGGCAGCAAAGAAAGCACATGAGTTCCCTGTAAGCAACAACCAATCCTGTGGATAATCCTATCCAGGGAGCCTAAAATGGTGTTTTACTGCATTGCCTCTTTAATGGATGCCTCCAGGATATCCAGTCCTTTTTCCATCTGTGCATCAGTAATGCAAAGCGGTGCCAGGAAGCGGATGACATTGCTGTAGGTTCCGGCGTTTTCCATCAGCAGTCCCTTCTGGAGGGCAATCTGGATAATCCTGGCTGTGAGTTCCGTGGCCGGGTCCTTCGTCTTCTGATCCTTTACAAACTCAATACCAATCATGGCGCCCATGCCGCGGATATCGCCGATGACCGGACATGTCTTTTGCAGCTGCTCCATACGGTCACGCAGCATTCCGCCGATGTGGTTTGCCTTTGCCGGATAATCTTCTTTTTTGAAGATCTCCATGGTTTTCAGCGCGGATGCGCAGGCAAGAGGATTTCCGCAGTACGTGCCTCCGATGGTTCCTGCCGGAGCCGCATCCATGATTTCCGCAGAAGCGACAATCGCGCTGATCGGAACACCGGCTCCCAGAGACTTGGCAGTCGTCATGATGTCCGGTGCGCATCCGGCTTCCTTCCAGTATTCGGACGCATAATATTTTCCGCTCCTGCAGTTTCCGCACTGAACCTCATCCGCGATCAGCAGAATGCCGTTCTCATCGCAGATTTTACGCACAGCCTTTACCCATGCCATCGGTGCGGGGATAAAGCCGCCCTCGCCCTGGATCGGCTCCACGATCATGGCGGCAACTTCCTTCGCCGGCGCGCCCTCATCAAACACCCGGTTCAGCTCGTCCAGATAGTACCGGACAGCCTCTTCCTCCGTGTAGCCCTTCGGCGCACGGTACAGATAAGGATAAGGCGCACGGTAAATGCCTGCCGGAAACGGTCCCATACCCTGTGCATAGGCTTTCTTTGCCGTAAGCGCCATGGTCAGATTCGTTCTGCCGTGGAACGCCCCTGTGAAGCAGATAATGCTCTGTCTTCCGGTATATGCCTTTGCAATTTTAATGGCATTCTCATCGCACTCCGCTCCCGAATTCGCAAAGTAGGCTTTTTTTCTTTCCCCTTTTACCGGAGCCAGCTCCGCCAGCTTCTCCGCCAGCTCAACATATCCTTCATGAACAATGACATTGAAGATTGTATGGAAATACTTCTCTGACTGCTCTTTCACAGCTTCCACGACCTCCGGCCTGGAATAGCCGATGTTCAGAACACCGACGCCGCCGACCCAGTCCAGAATCTTATTTCCGTCCAGATCCTCAATCATGGCGCCCTCTCCGCGTTTAATGCAGACCGGATAGGTCTTGCCGCAGAGCGCCTTCGGGATTGCCGCATCCCTTCTGGCAAGGAGTGCCGCGGATTTCGGTCCGGGTATTTTTTCAGTAACAACCTCTGGTAATTCTTCTGCAAGTGACATTTTCTTCTGACCCCTTTTCAAATTTTTATTCTGCCTTGAAGCATCCTTCGTTTTTTTGCAACACAATGCTGATACCTTAGTACAATGACCGCTAAACAAGCAGGTTGTACTTCCCATATCTTACAGGGAAACAGCCCTTGGGATTTCCAGATCCTCTCCCCGAAGCGCCAGCCGGTACAGCTGTGCAATCTCATCCCGGGAAAGAGCCGCCGGATTATTTTTCAGGTTTGCGGCAGATACCCGGATACAGTTATCGGCCAGCCAGTCTGTGTCCTTTTCCTCAATGCCCAGATCTGCAAGCGTGACATCCAGACCGATGTTGTTCAGCAGTGTGTGTACTTTCCACGCGCAGTCCTCCGCCGTATAGCCTCCCAGAATTCTTGCCAGGCGCCCGTATTTATACCGGTTTTCTCTGCAGTTCACCTCCAGTGTGACAGGCGTAAGCGCCGCCAGCCCCAGCCCGTGCGTTACATTCTTCAGCCCGCTGACCGGATGTTCCATGGCATGCGCAAGTGTTACCCCTGCCGTCCCGATCACCATTCCTCCGATCGTACTTGCAATCGAGAGTTTCTCCCATGCCTCATCGCTCTCCCTTCCGTTAACCAGATCCGGAAGATTATCCGCAATCAGCGGAATAGCGTACAGGCACAGGGCATCCGTAAACGGCGTCGCGTTATGAGCCGTGTAGGCCTCCATACAATGGCAGAGAGCGTCGAATCCGACGGCCGCCAGCGTCCGTTTCGGCATCGTTTTCATGCAGTCCGGATCCACCAGGGACGCCTTTGCCACAATAGCAGGGCAGCGCAGGGATTTCTTGTCCCCGTTATCCGGGTTGGTAAAGACGGCAAAGCCGTTTCCTTCCGATCCTGTTCCGCAGGTTGTCGGGATTAAGACCAGCGGCAGCGCGCTGTCGCTGCTCTTTTTTCCGTAAATATAATCCCTGATATCTCCTTCATTGACCGCGGCAAAGGCAATTCCCTTCGCGGCATCCATGATGCTGCCGCCGCCGACACCTACAACCACATCGCAGCCTTGTTTTTTTGCCAGCTCCGCTCCTTCCATCGCCGTGGTGGTCAGCGGATTAGGCTCTGCCTTGTCAAAGAGGACGGTTTCCATCCCTGCTCTCAACAGGCTGTTATTCACCTTGTCATAAAGCCCGGATTTTTTTGCGCTGGAGCGTCCGGTCACGATCAGCGCTTTTCTTCCATATTGACCGGCGAGATTTCCGGCCTCTGTAATCTTCCCTCTCCCGAATACAATATGCACCGGAAGGAAATAGTTAAAGGACAGCTCCGGACGGATCTCCTCTGCCTTCCGCTCGAAAGAAAGCGCAACCAGAGGCTTTTCTCCGGAAACAGCGGCGGCGGCAGCTTCTCCGGCTTCTTCCTGTCCGTCTTTCCGGGCCGAGCCGTCCAGCTCTGTATTCCAGATTGCCTGCAAGGTGCCAAACTTCTCTTTGTAACGATATTTACAAAGGGCATAGAAGACAGCGCCGATTCCTCCCCATCCGAGGATCAGACCCCACTCCACGGGTGCCAGCGTGGCGCCGGATCCCGGAATCATATACATGACACACATCATGCCGGACATAGCGATGGCCATAAACCCGACAAATTTATAATGCTTTACTCTATAGGGTCGTTTCATATCCGGCTCTTTTTTCCGGAGAATCACAAAGGAAACGGCCACCATGCAGTAAGCCAGACAGCAGGCGAAGTTTCCGGCGTCCACAACCCAGACCAGCATTTTACGTCCGAGGAAGGGGGCAAGCATGCTCAGAACACCGATCAGCAGAAGGGCTGCAACCGGGGACTTGTGCTTTTTGCTCAGCGTGCCAAACACCGGCGGGATCATGTAGGACTTGGCCATAGAATACATGGCCCGGCTTCCTCCGATCAGGAAGGAGTTCCAGCTGGTGATGATTCCGCAAAGTCCTCCGACAATCAGTACCTTTGCCATGACAGAGCTGTGGAAGGCCATCGCCATGGCGTCTGCCGTAACCAGTCCGTTCCCGCTGTTGGACGAGGTAATGGCCTGCGCATTCATCACATAACCTACAGCAAAAATAACCAGAACATAAAAGCTGACTGCCAGAACAATCGACAGAAGCAGCATTTTCGCTATTTTTTTCAGAGGGACATTAATCTCCTCCGCCGCCTGCGGAATAACATCAAACCCGATAAAGAAGAAGGGGCTCATCATGGCGACCTTGATAATATTGCTGAATGCCTCGCCGCCGGAATTTCCGATAAACTCCTGTCCGGTCAGGTTGGCCGGGCTTCCGCTGAATAGGGATGCCACAATCAGCAGAATTCCGGCTCCTCCGATAATAACGGTAAGCACCGTCTGCAGGACAGCAGCCGTCTTTGCCCCAAGCAGATTGATAGCCGTGATAACAGCCGCGGTGATAATGGCGACACACAGCCAGGAGGCGTAAATATCGAAGCCTGCCACGGTATACAGATATCCCTTCAGGAAGGGCGGGTACAGATAGGTGATAATAGTCGGCATGGCGCATGCCTCAAAGCACACAACGCTGACATACCCCAGGATAATTGCCCAGGTACAGACAAAAGAACCTGCCGGTCCCATGGCCCGGTAGCTGAACACATGCTCGCCGCCGCACTCCGGCATGGCCGGCGTCAGTTCCGCATAGGTAAGCCCGATAAAAAAGATCATGATTCCGCCGATGACAAATCCGAGCATTGCCCCGAAAACGCCGCCTGACTGAATCCAGTCCCCGGAGGAGACTACCCATCCCCAGCCGATCATAGCTCCAAAGGCGATTACCAGGATGTCCCAGGCGCTGAACACCTTGTTAAATTCTGATTCCTGTTTATTTCCCATATTCCCTGTCTCCCTTCTGATTGAAAGCCACCGGGCTGCTGTCTGTCCGCGGGGAAAGAAAAGGGACGCCGAAAAGGATTTCTGTCCTCTTGCGGCGTCCTTGCCCTGACTGTTCTATTACCAGGATGTTACCTTTCGTGCAGCATTTCCAGCAGCATCAGAATATATTTGGCGGTTCCCTCCCAGCCCAGCATGCTGCTGTCAATCAGAAGATCTCTTCCATGCCGGTCTCCACGATACGTTCCGGTAATATATTTATGCCGCTCATGCAGCTGAATATCGTTGCTGTCGATCATGTCCAGTGCTTTTGCCCGATCCACACCCAGCTGCTCCATAACAGAGCGGACACGGATTTCTTTCGGCGCATAGATAAAAAGATTCAGCACATCCTTGTGATCCTGAAGAATATAGTTGGCGCTTCTTCCTATAATAACGCAGGGACGTTCCGCCATCTTCTCGATTGCCTGCTGCTGCAGGTAAATGACCTTATTGGTGAGATTTGCGTATCGCGGCCCCAGGGTGGTTTCAAATTCATACTGTACCCGCTTCTCTGTGTCTGCCTTCTCTACCAATTCCTTGTCCACGCCGAGCTGATGCGCGATTTTATCCACCAGATCACGGTCATAATATTCGATCCCCAGCGTTTCCGAGAGCATCCTGCCGATCTGAGGACCTCCGGCTCCAAACTCGCATCCGATGGTAATGACCTTTTTATCCATCGTCTCCTCCTTTCTTCCTGAAAGCCTTGCTTTCTCTTTCAGGCAGAAAGCGCTTCTATGGATTTGCGGATAATCTCCACGGCCTCATCGCACTGTTCCTTTGTAACGATAAGCGGAGGAACCATCCGGATGACACTGCTTCCGATTGCCGTGATAAGCAGGTGATTGTGGAAGCACTCATGCTTCACGTCCACGGCTTTTAAGGTTCCGTCAAATTCCACGCCTACGAAAAGACCCTGTCCTCTGGCTTCCTTTACATGCGGAAGTTTTCCGAGTTTTTCTATAAAGTATGCGCCGACCTCCCTGGCATTTCCCGCAAGATCCTTGTCCAGAATTTCATTGACCTCGGCAAGCGCGGCCGCACAGCAGACCGGATGTCCGCCAAAAGTTGTTCCGTGAGAGCCCGGCGTAAACGCCGCTGCCACTTCTTCCGTCGCGCAGATCGCGCCGATCGGCATTCCGCCTCCCAGAGCCTTTGCCATAGAAACAATATCCGGCTTGATTCCGTAGTTCATATAAGACATGATTGCGCCGGTGCGGCCCCAGCCGGACTGAACCTCATCCAAAAGAAGAAGGATGTTCTTTTCATCGCAGAATTTACGAAGTCCTGTCAGGAATTCCTTTGTAGCCGGATGTACGCCGCCCTCGCCCTGTACAGGCTCTACCATAATGGCAATGGTATTTTCCGTACACTTGGACTTGAAATCCTCCAGATCATTAAATTTCGCATAGGAAAATCCCTCTGTCATGGGGCCGAAGCCGATCTGGCAGGCATTGTCCGGCTGCCCTGTGGCGGACATGGCGCCGAAGGTTCTTCCATGGAAGCTGTCCTCCGCGGTTACGATATGGTATTTCTCCGGACCGTATTTCTCCACCCCGTATTTTCTGGCCATCTTAATCATAGCCTCGTTCGCCTCTGTTCCGGAGTTCTGATAGAAGATCTTGTCCATGCCGATGGTGGTGCAGATTTTTTCCGCGAGAAGAGCCTGCGGAATCGTATACGGATAGTTGAATGTCTGCATCAGATCCGCCGCCTGATCCTGCACAGCCTTAACCACTCTCGGATTGCAGTTTCCCGCTGCGTTGACGGCAATGCCCGCGTAAAAATCAAGATACGGGGTTCCCTTTTCATCGTACATATACATGCCGCGCCCGGTTTCCGCAAGAAAATCAAACCTCTCATAGGTCTCGATCATATATTTTTTTACTTTATCCTTAATATCCTGCGCTGTAAGTCCCGTATCCTTTAATCTCATGGTTTATCCCTCCATCTCTCTGCTCCGGAACTGCCGTCTGTATCTTCACAGCCGGACATCGTTTTCTGCCGGAGATATTGATTTAAAACGACAAAAGGCAATGATGCGGGTTCTTCCCTCAGCACCATTGCCTTATGTTCTCTATTTTATTCATCCGCTCCGGGTATGCTATGGGACGAAACACAATTTTTTTTGTGTTTGAACACAAAACCTGCATGACAAACCGTAAAAATACCTCTATGATAGAAGTATGCGAGTAGGGAGGAACACTCATGGCTGTAGAAATGGAAAAACTGATTCGCAAATATCCCGGAAGTGACTTGAAACTCCTGGCCGGAGAAAACGGTATTCACGGTCAGGTGACCTGGGTTCATGTATCGGAACTTCCCAATCCCGGCTCTTTTCTGAAGGGCGGGGAGCTGGTGATCATGACCTGCGTATGCATTGATAAGAAAAATCCGGAGAAGTGGCTGGTCAACCAGCTGTCGTCGATCCGGCATGCAAAGGCATCCGGCGTCATTCTGAACGTAGGCGAATACCTTCCGGAAATACCGCAGGTCTGCATCGATTTCTGCGAAAAATATGATTTTCCGCTGTTTTCCCTTGGCTGGAGCACAGACCTGCAGGAAGTCACACGGCCGCTCTGCTCCTACATTATCCAGGAAAACGAACGAGAGCATACCATCAGCAACGCCTTTAAAAACGCGATTTTTTTTCCTGACCGCCAGGATCTGTATGTAGTTCCTCTCTCGGACTATCATTTTGAACCCGGTGACCGCTACGCCGTCTGCACCCTGAGTATCGGGAATCCTTCCTCCGAGCCTTATCAGGAAGCAGGAGAACTGGTTCAGGAAATCCGGGCAAGACTGAAATACCGCCAGAAAAGGGCATCCGTCTTTACCGCGGATAAAGAGATCGTTGTCGTTCTGTGTTCCGACTCCGCAGATGAGGTGCACAGCACAGCCGAGGATCTTTTTTCTCACCTGAGGCAGCGGCTTTCCGGCGAAGAACGCCTTTTTGCCGGTGTAGGAAAGCTTACCAAAAGCATCCGCTGCGTCTATAAAAGCTATCGGCAGGCTTCCTCCATCCGGACTCTGCAGCAGAGCAGCTCGGTTGCGCTTACCGACTGTTTTTACGATAATCTCGGAATATACGGTCTTCTGCTGGGAATTGAAGATGAGGACATTAAAAAGGATTATGTCTCCCGGATCCTGGGGCCGCTTCTGGACTACGACAGAAAAAAAGGCAGCGACCTGACCGGCGCAGTCCGTCTCTACCTGAAAAACGGAGGCAGCATACAGGATACCGCCTCCGAGCTTTTTATTCACAAAAACACTGTTACCTACCGGATAAACCTGGCATCTCAGATTCTGCACATCGACCTGTCCACCTTAAACGGAAAAATGCAGGTGCAGCTCGCGCTGCTGGTGCATGACATGGATACCTGAGAACACAGGTGAAAAGTTTTCCTTATTCCGCCTGTCCCTTCAGCTGCTCGTTCAGGATATCCAGCATGTCCTGGGTGTCCAGACCGTGGGTCATGCAGGCTTCATCCAGCGTTTCCATCTGCGATACGCCGCAGCCGATGCAGTGCAGACCGCAGCTGGTCATTACCGGCACAAGAGAGGGATACTGCTGCACAATATCTCCGACAATCATATCTCCGCGGATAAGCTCATTACTGGTTCCCATAAAAGCCTCCATATCCTCCTGGACAGTCCCGATTCCGGCGATGCCGAAATACTTGATCAGCACATTTGCCACATTCGGGGACAAAAACGCGGGAAGCGTCGGTCCCAGATGGATGTGCTTGATATCAAGGTAAAGCAGAGACAGCAGAACAATAACGGCTTTCTGCTCGTACCACGCAATATTGTAGACAATCGGCAGCTGGTTCAAATTATCAAAGCCAAAGGCTTCCTTCAGCCTCAGGGCAATCTGCACAAGGGAATATGAGTCGTTGCACTGTCCCGCGTCAATGACCCGCGGAATCCCGTTGATGTCTCCCAGCCCCAGCTTGTTGTACCGGTATTTGGCACAGCCTGCGGTAAGGATAACCGTATCCTCCGGAAGCGCCTTTGCAAAATCTGTGTAGTATTTTCTGGCCTTTGAGCGTCCGTCACATCCGGCCATCACGACAAACTTTTTGATTGCCCCGCTCTTTACAGCGTCCACAATCTGATCCGCCAAGGCTTCCAGCTGGTTATGGGCAAAGCCCACGACCAGTTTCCCGTTTTCCAGCTCTTCCGGCGGCTGGCAGTTCTTTGCCATTTCGATCAGCGCAGAAAAATCCTTGTCTCCGTCCTTACCCTCTTCAATATGCGCGCAGCCCGGATATCCGGCGGCTCCCGTAGTGAAAAGACGGCTTTTGTAGCTGTCCTTCGGCGGAACAATACAGTTGGTGGTCATCAGAACAGGTCCGTGGAAGCTCTCAAATTCTGTTTTCTGCTGCCACCAGGCATTTCCGTAGTTTCCGGCAAAGTTCTCGTACTTTTTGAACGCCGGATAGGCCTGAGCCGGAAGCATCTCCCCGTGTGTGTACACGTCTACGCCGGTTCCCTGCGTCTGATCCAGAAGCAACTCCAGATCATGCAGATCATGGCCGGAAATCAGGATTCCGGGATTTTTCCGCACCCCTGTGGAAACTTCTGTTATTTCAGGATTCCCGTAGGACTCCCGGTTTGCGCTGTCCAGGAGAGACATTCCCCTTACGCCGTAACGCCCGGTTTCCATCACCAGAGCCAGAAGATTGCCTCCGGTCATATGGTCATCCAGCGTCTGCGCCAGCGCTCTCTGCATAAACAGATCCACATCCGTGTCTTCTTTTCCCAGCTGATTGGCGTGATAATTATACGCCGCCAGTCCCTTTACTCCATAGGTAATCAGTTCACGGAAGCTGCGGATATCCTCATCCTTCGAGGAGAGAACGCCTACGTCCGGGCCGGATGCCTTTTCTTCATAAAGGCTTTCATCCCCGCTCCAGCGGGAAGCCGCCGGAAGTTCCTCCTGTTTTTCCACCTGAGAGAGAAGTCCGTTCTTTACCTCCAGTGTGCGGCTGATCTGACGGACAATCACCTCCCTGTCGAAATTTGCGTTTGTAATCGTCATAAACAGGTTTTCTGTTACCAGTCTGTTTACCGATTTATCTACCGTCTTATTCTCCCTGCGAAGCTGTGTCGTTACCGCAGAAAGTCCTTTGGTAACATAAACCAGAAGATCCTGCATGGCCGCAAGCTCCGGTGTCTTTCCGCAGACGCCGCTGCCTGTGCAGCCGGTTCCGCCCGCCGTCTCCTGACACTGATAGCAAAACATCTTATTTTTATTCTCCATAAAATTCCTCCCGGATGATCTGTTTAAGCCTTTCGTCTGTGTTTGAAGCAATACTTTCGGACCGCCAAAGGCCGAAAAGTTTTCCCGCTGCTCCTGTTATTATAGTGCCCTGCAAAACCGGTGATGTCCGTAACATATGCAACACCTTCTCCGGACTTTTCAGGAGCTCCCGCCGTTTTGTCTGCCGCGGTCCTTCCGGATCAGAATCCGGAGAGCCTCCACCGCCGTGCGGACAGCTCCCGTTGTATCATGCACCTGCGGGTTTGGCAGCCCTGCCTTCTCCCTTTCCTGGCAGGCAATCGCCAGGAGAACAGTCCCCATGCGGACATGCAGGGCGGAAGCCACAATCATAAGGGCGGCAGATTCCATCTCGCTGCCCAGGGCGCCGCATTTTACCCATGCGTCCCATTTTTGCAAAAGCTCCGGACCCACAGGTTTTTTCTCCGGTTCATGCTGGCCGAAAAAAGAATCCTTGCACTGGACAACTCCCAGATGATACGGAAATCCACAGACATCCGCTGCTTCCTTCAGGGCGGCCGTCACAGAAAAATCCGGAACCGCTGGAAATTCAATCGGCGCATACTCCCGTGATGTTCCCTCCATCCGGATGGCTCCTGTGGCAATAATCAGATCTCCCCCGCAAACCTGGAGCTGCATGCCGCCGCAGGTTCCTACCCGTATAAAGGTATGCGCGCCGCAGCGCACCAGCTCTTCCATGGCAATCGCCGCCGACGGTCCGCCGATTCCCGTAGAGGTCACGCTGACCCTCTCCCCTTCCAGAAGACCGGTATAGGTGGTAAATTCCCTGTTTGCCGCCACCTTTTCCGGCTTTTCCAGAAAAGCGGCAATTTTTTCGCACCGTCCGGGATCTCCCGGAAGAATCACATACTTTCCGGTGATCTCCGGAGAAAGCTGTGTATGATACTGCTTCCCGGAACCTTCCGCGTAATCAATCATGGCATACCTCCCGGTACAGTCTTATACCGTAATAATCAGTTTCCGGTTGCTCCGTATGTAATGCCGGAATTCTACACCGGCTGCCTGAAACATCATTTTGGACGCCATGACAGAGGGTGTCTTGTCGTACTTGTCATCATCGTAGATGACCGTCCGGATCCCCGCCTGAATAATAGCCTTGGCGCATTCATTGCAGGGAAAGAGAGAAACATAGAGCTTTGAGCCCTCCAGGCTTCCTCCGCGGTAGTTCAGAATCGCGTTCAGCTCGCTGTGCGTCACATAGACATATTTGGTTTTCAGCGGATCCGGGTTCTCCCTTGCCCATGGAAACCTGTCATCCGAGCACCCTCTCGGAAAACCGTTATATCCCATCGACAGGATTTTATTATCCGCGCTTACGATGCAGCAGCCGACCTGGGAATTCGGATCCTTGGACCGCATGCCGGCCAGCTTGGCTACTGCCATAAAGTATTCATCCCAGCTGATATAATCTTCCCTTTTATCCGACAACACGCACCTCCGGGGCTTTTTATTTTGTGCCGAAGATCCGGTCCCCTGCGTCTCCAAGTCCCGGAACAATATAACCATTTTCATTCAGATGATCGTCCAGAGCGCCTACCACAATATCCACATCCGGATGCTCTTTCTGGAGCCTGGACAGGCCTTCCGGAGCAGCGATAATACAGAGAAAACGGATATTCCTGCATCCGTGCTCCTTCAGCCGCGCAATGGCGTCACAGGCAGAACCGCCGGTCGCAAGCATGGGATCCACAACAAAAACATCTCTCTCCTCAATGTCCGCGGGTAGTTTGCAGTAATATTCCACCGGCTTCAGCGTTTCCGGATCCCGGTACATGCCGATGTGCCCGATCTTTGCGTTGGGAATCATTTCCTCCATGCCGGGAACCATCCCCAGCCCTGCGCGAAGAATAGGAACAATGGCAAGTTTCTTACCCGCCAGCTTTTTCACTGTTGTCTTTGCAATCGGTGTTTCAATCTCCGTGTCCTCAAGCTCCAGATCTCGGGTAGATTCATAACACTCCAGCATGGCGATCTCTTCTACGATTTCGCGAAACTCCTTGGTTCCGGTGTCCGCCCTGCGGATAATTCCGATCTTGTGCTGAATCAGCGGATGATCCATGATTGTAAGTTTTCCCATTGTTTTTTCCTCCTGCCTGTATCTATTGTTTTTAGAACGCCATTATTCCCCGTAATACTTTTCCAGTTTCTCAATCCTTCTCTTATGCCGCTCTTCGCCCGAAAAAGGAGTGTCCAGAAAAATATCGGCAATCATCAGGGCAAGCTCCGGACCGATCACCCGTCCTCCCAGTGTCAGCACATTGGCATCGTTATGCTCCCTGGTTTTCTGCGCCGAATAGCAGTCCGAGCAGAGTGCCGCACGGATGCCCCGCATTTTATTCGCGGCGATGCACACGCCGATGCCCGTTCCGCAGATCAGAATCCCCTTGTCACAGTTTCCTGCCTGGATTTCCCTGCAGACCGCCTGCGCGTAGTCCGGGTAGTCCACAGACTTTTCGCTAAAGCATCCGCAGTCCTTATACTCCAGTCCTCTCTCATCCAGATGCTTTTTGATTACCTGCATCATGGCATACCCGCCGTGGTCACAACCAAGTGCTATCATTGATTCCTCCTTCATGGCTCTTCAGACCTGTATGATTTTGTGCCCGGCCGCCTTAATCAGCCGGTTCATAACCGCTTCCCCAAGTTCCGGGGTCTCAAAGGACTCCGTATAAATCAGATCGACGCCGTCTGCGTCAAAATCCCGGAGGATTTCATAGAGATGGCGAGCAATCGTTGCCTCATCCGCGCGCGAACCTACACAGCGCACATCCCCTTCCGGGTATTCCGCCCTGCTCTCCAGGGTGCAGATCACTCCGACCTTTTTCCCTTTGTCCAGATTTTCCCTGACAAGCCTGCGGATTGCCGCCGCAGCCTTCGCAGGTTTCCCTTCTACAATCGTCATGTCCGCCCTCGGCGCATAGTGACGGTATCGCATGCCGGGAGCCTTCGGACGCACATGGATGTTCTCGGACTGAATACCGGGATCGACCCGCACCAGTCCGAGAACCTCCTCCAGCATTCTTTTATTCAATCTCCCCGGACGGAGAATCACCGGAACCTCCTCCGTGAAATCCACAATCGTAGACTCCACGCCGATCCGGACCTGTCCGCCGTCAATAATCATGTCGATCTTGTCTCCCAGATCCTCCTCGACATGAGATGCCAGTGTCGGACTGGGGCGCCCGGATGTATTCGCGCTCGGCGCCGCCACATAACCTCCTGCCTGCCGGATCAGCTCTCTGGCAATGGCATTATTCGGAAAACGGACAGCTACCGTATCCAGACCTCCGGTTGTCTCCAGCGGAACAATCTCTGACTTCCGGAAAATCATAGTAAGGGGACCGGGCCAGTAGGCAGAGGCAAGTCTCTCGGCAGCCTCCGGAACCTCTGTTACCAGCGGATAGAGATCCTTTTTTTCCGCGATATGAACAATCAGCGGATTGTCTGACGGTCTGCCCTTTGCCGCGTAAATTTTCCGGGATGCCTCCGGATCCAGGGCATTCCCGCCCAGTCCGTATACCGTCTCTGTCGGAAAAGCCACAAGCCCGCCGGCCCGGAGAATCCGGCCGGCCTCCTCCAGCGCCTCCAGATTCAGCGCATCCTCTGACATTTTTACCAGCTTTGCACGACCCATTTAATTTTCTTCCTCTTCATGTGAAAAGAGATCATCCTCCGGCATATCGCTCACAATACGCTGAATGCTTTTATATGAATTCATGAACTGCCGCTGCACCTTATTGAACATGTCCAGAACATGATTCAGCTCTTCCTGCGCGGAATCGTATTTCTGCTTGCCCTCCCGGTTCTTTTCATCAATCTTTCGCTGTGTTTCCTCCAGCGTCTTTCTGGCCTCCGCCTTCGCTTCCTCGCGGATGCGGACCGCCTCCCGGTTTGCCTCCTCCAGTATTCTGTTCTTTTCTTCCTCTGCGCGGCGGTTCACTTCCTTGGCCTTAACCTTGGCCTCAAAAACCAGGCTGCCGATAGTATCGTAATTATCCACATAAGACTGGTACTTTTCGCGGATATCCCTCTCCATGCGGAGAATCTCCTGATCCTTCTCATCCAGGGTTTTCTGAATTTCCGTCATCTGCGCGTCTTTTTCCGCCAGCTCCTTTTTCGTCTTTTCCAGCTCCTCCCGGACCTCAGACAGATCCTGCTCCCGGCTCTTGATATCCGTCTCCAGCCTGTTTTTTTCGGAATATGCGTCATCCTGCAGCTTTTTTACCGCCGCATCCACTTCTTCTTTATCATAACCGCCCATCAGAGTAGTCTTGAACATATCTTCTGCGTCTGCCATAAACCAGCACCCCTTTCTGTTTACTGCAAGTATTTATTTATAATCTCCCAGATATCATCTCTCTCAAAGCCAAGCCTCCAGGAGGCCACTCCGGCCAGATTATATTTACGGATCAGCTGCATCTTGGCCTCGACGGATTTTTCCTCCTCCATCCAGATGCTGTAGGTGGCATTTTCATCCGATGTGCTTCCTGTATACTGCCCTGCCTCCGAATCCCAGGTCAGGGCAATATTATGTTCTGACACGAACTGGTCCGCCTGATCCATTCCGAATGCCTCGCAGTTCAGCCCGGACTCTCCCGCATAGGCCGTCCAGCCTCTGCAGTAGAACGGAATCGCATTGATCACCTGATCTGCGGGAACTTCCTCCAGCGTGTCCGTGATTCCCTTCTCCACAAACGGAAGAGAAGCCACACTCCCCGCTTCCTCCGAGGAAGCCGTGTGCTCATCATAGCCCATAATGACAATGTAATCACAGAACTTCGCCTGCTCCGCCCGGTTATAGTATTTTGTAAAATCCGGTACATATTCGTCCACAGAAATAACCAGATTCTGCTTGTGGGCAGCCACACACAGCTCCCTCAGGAACTGAAGGTACTGGGGAACCTGCTCCTCGGTGACCGTCTCTATGTCTATATTGATGCCGTCGAAACCATTATCCGATGCAGACTGCAGCAGCTGGTCAATAATCTTCTGTCTGACAGACTGTTTTTTCAGAAGCTCCCCGGAAGAAAACTCTCCGCCGTAAACATCCTGCAGTGCCGGCCATACGTCCATCCCGGCGGCATGCGCCTGCTGGACATACTCCGGAGACGCCAGTGAATTCAGATTTCCTTCCGCATCCGCATAGGAAAACCAGGTGGGAGAAATCGTGTTCAGACCGGCAGCATTTGACGTGAGAGCGGAAAACTCCGCATTATTGTCTGTACTGCTGACATACTGCCAGGAGAGATTGATTTTGTGATCCAGTGAAATCCGGTCAAACCGGAACCGTGAATCCGCTGTGTGGGAAATGGCGCCGCTGTCCGCCTCTTCCAGATAAGTATCCTTAATATAGCCCAGATACCCGTCTGTGGTGGAAACCTTATACCAGTCCCCCGCCCGCTCCAGAAGAACAACCAGATCGCCGGTCTTTACATAAGTAAGAATTTCCGCCTTCGGGCCTCCCCGGTACCGCACCTGTGTATCAGCCGTCACCTTCTCGACAGAAAGACCGCTCCATTTTGTCCTCGCCGTCACTCTCCATGGATCCGGAAGGATTTCCATGTCTATGTCCGAATTCTCCTTTACACATTCCGCGGAGATATAAGGCGTCTGTCCTTCCAGCAGGACAGCGCCGCTTCCGTCATCCGGCTTCCAGCTGCTGGTTCCCTCCGGAAGCGTCAGAAGCAGACTGCCGGTGTCCTCCTCCCAGTAAAACGCGCTGTTCAGACTGCCCCAGACCATGGAATAGGGAAGGTAAACCTTTCCATCGCGTACAATCCCTTTGTCCGTCAGAACCTCGTCATTCACAATCGCGGCCGCCTGGTCTTCCTTCTCCAGGCCGTAATAATCCATCTTGTTCATCTCTGTTTTATTCAGAGAGGTCCGGTTATAAAGAACGACCGCCGCGCCGAGGATTAATACCATGACTGCCAGGGTAAAAATAAGCGCCAGCGGCGATCTTTTTCTCTTTTTTCTGCTCATAAGATTCTATCACCAATAGTTGCCCGTGCCGCCTGTCCCGGCACCTCCTGCAGTATCTCTTTCCCGCCTCATTTCTCTGTCGGTTATCTATTGTAGCATGTCGGAAAATCGGATGCAACAAAGCCGGAATCGATAGCTCTGTGCAGCTCTGTGCGATTCTCAGCTCTGGCAATAAACGGCTTGCTTTATGTCGTCCTGCGCCCTATAATAAAACCAGACCGATAAACTGCAGTACCGTTCCGATAAGGAGGTGAGTCTTTCATCGTCAGGGAACAGGCGGACGTTTCTGTCGGTTTTTCGCATCAGTCTTTTCTGAATTGTCTTTTCATTCAGCAATTCCCGGCTGCCACGCGGCGGCAATTTTCAGTTTTTATAAAAAACCATCAACTGCTTCAGGAACACACTGCATAAGCAGGCTGGATGCGGCCAATTTCGGGCGATGGAGCTTTTTCATGCAAAAAACAGGAAGGATCGCTTCTCTTCCTGTCGTCTGATACCCATACGGCCGGGCATTTTCCTGCCTGTCGGTCCCAAGCTCATTCTGAAGTCTGCGCCACCGGATATATCTCCAGCCCTGTCAGGTTTCTCTGACTTTTTCTGCGGCTCTGTCCCTGTGGAAGCGGACGGATTCCTTAGGGGGAGGTATTATATGCAAAAAAAGCAATCTAACAAAACCCGGCTGAACCATGCTCCTGACCCGGATCTTGCCGAGGAGGAAGAAAGCCTGCTTCTGGAACTGATCGGATACAGTCACAGGGGCGTTGATCTGACGCTGAACGGACACCGGAGGACACCGCTGCAGATCGCCCACACCGTCGTACACGACTGTGAAGACGGCGCTTCTTATATGCGGGACTACAGCACCGGTCCGGGCGGAAATGTGAAAAAAATCAACTTTACAAAAGTCCGGAAACTTTAGCGGCATGACCGGATAGACCCTCCGGCAGAGCCCGCGTTTTACGCCTGTTCCCACCAAAAACAATCTGCCTTAACCGAAAAACTTCAAACGGAAAACCCGGAATGGTGCCATACACAGGTCCCCTGCAATGCACAGCCGGGTTTTTCCGGTGTCCGGCGGAGCGTCCGGAAAATAAGAATTCTTTTCTTTACAACCAGAACCCCTGTGGTTATACTGTGGGCGAGAGGATGTAATGATTATGAAAATCGAAAAACTAAGTGAAAATCAGATCCGCTGCACACTGACCCATGAAGACCTGAACAGCCGGAATATTCGTCTGAGCGAGCTGGCCTATGGTTCTTCCGCCGCCAGAAAATTGTTTCAGGATATGATGCAGGAGGCCAGGGCCGCCGTCGGTTTTGATACCGGCTCTTCCCCGATTGTCATAGAGGCCATTCCCACTTCCAGGGATGCCCTGACACTGCTTATTACGAAGGTGGATGACCCGGAGGAACTGGACGCACGCTTTTCCAGATTTACCCGGTCAGGGGATTCTTCCGATTCCGGCAGTGCTTTTCTTGGAGCGAATGATGTGCTGGAACTCTTCCAGCGAATCTACGAAGCCCGCTCTTCGGCAGAAGCCGGTAAAAAAGCAGAAACCGCAGAGGCGCTTTCTCTTTCCGGAACAGATTCCGCAGAGAAAAATACCGCGGCGGAAAAGGACAAGGGCAAGGAGAAGGAGCCCATCAACCTGGTGGAATCCTTCCATTTTGATACGCTCGATGATCTTATTCTTGCGTCGCACAATCTGGAACGCTGCTACTCCGGAAAAAATACGCTTTACCGCCGCCATGAAAACGGAAGGCAGTACCAGCTGATTCTTCATCAATCCGGCATGGAGCCTAAGGAATTCAATAAAATCTGCAATATTCTCTCCGAGTACGGCAAAGGCGAAAATTTCACGCCTGCTCAGGAAGCATTCCTGCGTGAACACGGAGATGTCCTGATGGCAGATTCCGCCATCCAGCAGCTGGCAAAGCTGTAGACAGCCGGAAACCGGCTTTTCGTTTTTCTGAGTGCGGTTCGGAGGTAAAGAAAAAACAGAAGCGGCTCATGGCACAAAAAAAGCACCCTGAGGGTGCTTTTTTCTTTTGTCCGGGTTTTGACTGCGGACTTTCTGTTTTATTTTTTATCCTTTGTCAGATACTCTTTCATGCTCTGAAGAGCCTTTTCTTCATCGGAGCCATCCGCGGTGATGGTAACACGCTCTCCGTTGTCCAGCCCAAGCGTCATCATTCCCATGATGCTCTTCGCATTCACGTTCCTGCTGCCGCTCTCCAGGTGAATGGAGCTTTCGAACTGACTTGCTACCTGAACCAGCATAGCAATGGGCCGGGTCTCCAGTCCGCTGGCCAACTGAATAACGACACTGTCCTTAACCATCTATGTTTCCTCCTCGTGTGTCTCTCTCAGCCGATCCGCTATAGCGCTGAGCTTCCTCAAACGGTGATTGACACCAGATTTTCCTACAGGCGGATCAAGATACGTACCTAACTCCTGTAGAGTCGCTGTGGGATATTGTAACCGAACTTCTGCTATTTCGTCAAGTCCGTTTGATAATTTAGACAAACCTATTATTCTGTTTATGTACAAAATGTCCTCAATCTGCCTCGCGGCAGCTCCTGCGGTCTTCTCAATATTGGCTGTCTCACAGTTCACCCTGCGGTTCACCTTGCCGCGGACTTCCCTCACCACACGGATATTCTCATAATTCAAAAGGGATACCCTGGCATCCATCAGTCCGAGCAGGCTGCCGATTTCTTCGCTGTCTTTGACATATACGACAAAATAATTTCTTCTTTGGAAGGTTCCAGGCCGGATGCCCAGAACATCCAGAAGAACAGAAACCTGTTCTGCCTGATAAGAGGTTCCGCACAAAATTTCAAACTGGTAAGAGCGGTCCGGGTCGGTGATACCCCCGGAGGAGAGAAAGCATCCCCGCAGAAATGCCCGCCTGCAGCAGCCTCTCTGCAAAGGAACCTGGTGAATCCAGATGCCCTCACGGAATTCTTCCAGATGCAGCGCCTGCATCAGAGCATCCGCCGGATCCTTCCCAGCCAGGATCCGGAACCGGGATGTTTTCCGGCCGTTTCCCCCATCCTGCCGCTCCAGCCGTACGGGTTCTCTGAAACAGCGGTGGATCAGACGAAATGTCCTGTCTGCCACAAAGGCATTTTCCGTATCCATCAAAACGGTCTCTCCCCCGTCAGACTGCCGTCTGTCTGTTCCGTTCCTTCCCGCCGTTCTGTCCTGAAGCAGGAACAGGGCGGTAAGCTCCGCAATCTGACAGTGCCTTCCCCCGCCTGTCTGCCTGCTCAGCTCTTCCTTTACTTCACTGGAAAAAGACATGGTTCAATCCCTTTTACGAAAGCTGTCCTTCTGGATATCCCTGTGTTCAATGCGGATCCCATACTCATGTGAATCCTTCAGCCTGGAAAAAAGTTCTTCCGCCAGTGCCACCGAGCGGTGTCTCCCTCCCGTGCAGCCGACCGAGATAACCAGCTGTGTTTTTCCCTCTTCTATATAATTCGGGATCAGAAAACGGATCAGATCCTCCAGCTTGTCAATAAACTGCCCGGACACATCATACTGCATGACAAAATCGTGAACAGGCTGGTCTTTTCCGGTCAGTTCCTTCAGCTCCGGGACATAATAGGGGTTTGGCAGAAAACGGACGTCAAAAACCAGATCCGAGTCAGCCGGTATGCCATACTTAAATCCGAACGAGAGAACGGTGATCATCAGGCTTCTGAAATCCTGATCCTGAATAAAAATCTTCTCCAGCTCTGTCTTCAGATCCCTGGTCAGGAGCTGGCTGGTATCCAGAATATAATCCGCGTCTTTCTTCAGAAAACCGACAGCCTCCCTCTCCTTTCGCAGCCCGTCCTGCACCCGGCCTCCCCTGGCAAGCGGATGGCTTCGCCTGGTCTCCTTGTAGCGTTTGACAAGCGTCTTGTCGTCCGCGTCCAGAAAGAGAACCCGGAAGGATATTCCCTTTTCTTTCAGATCTGCAAGCACATTCCGGAGATTGGAAAACTCGCTGCTGCGGATATCCACGCCCATGGCGACACCGGAAGTTTTGCCCTCGCCGCCCTCGCGGACCAGCTGGACAAATTTGTCAATCAGCGGAACGGGGAGATTGTCCACACAGAAATATCCCATATCCTCCAGCATTTTCAGCGCAGTGGTTTTCCCTGCGCCGGACATTCCCGTTACCAGCACAAGCTCTGTAGCCATAATCCCCTCCTGTTCTGTCAGTGCTCTACTCTCCCGTCATCGGGTTTTCTCCAAAGCCCAGAAACCGGACCTCCGGTTCCAGCAGAACGCCGGACTGCTTCTGCACAACAGCCCTGACATGACGCATCAGCCGACAAACCTGCTCCGCGGAGGCGCCCCCGCGGTTAATTACAAAACCGCAGTGTTTTTCCGACACCTGGGCATCGCCGTCCCGGTAACCCCGCAGTCCGGCGTCCATAATCAGCTTTCCGGCATAATATCCCTCCGGGCGCTTAAACGTGCTTCCCGCGCTTCCAAACTCAAGCGGCTGTTTTGCCGACCGGGCCGCCCTCAGTTCCTCCATCCTCGCTCTGACCGCCGCTCTGTCTCCCGGCTGAAGCTCAGCTTCTCCTTCCAGAACAATCCAGCCGGATTTCTGGACACGGCTGGTACGGTACCCCATATCCAGCTGTCCCTCCGGAAGTTCAAGAAACTCCAGGCGGTCATCCAGTACCAAAAGCCCTTTCAGCACATTTTTCAGCTCTCCGCCGTAGGCGCCGGCATTCATAACCGATCCGCCGCCTATGGTACCCGGTATTCCGGACGCAAACTCCAGACCTGTAAGCGCGTTCCGTTCCGCCTCCGCGGCGATTTTCGAGAGCAATGCCCCTGCCTGTGCGCGGATTCTGTTCCCGTTTACAGAAAGCTTCTGAAAATTATGGTCGAGCTGGATGACAACACCCCGGAAGCCGGAATCCGCGACAAGAAGGTTGCTTCCGTTCCCCATCACAAACACGGGAAGCTCTTCCTCCCTGCAGAACTTCAGAACTGCCCGCACCGCTTCGGGATTCCGCGGAGTCACAAAGAAATCTGCCGGTCCTCCGATCCGGAAGGTCGTGTGCTTCTTCATGGGCTCCTGCTTTTTTACCTGGTCAGGTCCGGTTATCCGGCAAAGCTCCTGAAATATCATTTCATCCATTTTCATTGCGGTACTTTGCTTCTCCTTCCACGGTTTTCCCAGCCGTCTGCTGCCGGACTGCTCCGACCGGCAGCTGTCCATCCGTAAGGAGCGTCAGCGTCCCGTTTAACCTCCGTATCCGTTTTCGACGACTGTTCCGGCGGTATCTGTACCGGCTCCCGCCGTATCCGTACCGGTTCCCGTGATGTCTGTACCGGTTCCCGCCGTTCCTCCGGTGCTGTCTGTAACCACGGGGAATTATAA
>CACVSR010000005.1 GCA_902756775.1 uncultured Lachnospiraceae bacterium
TGCAAGAAGAAAATGTAATTATTCAGCACCCCCAGAAAACTGATGAAATCCGGACGGAGAGCTTGCTCGCCGGACGGTTTCAGAAGTTTTCTGAGGGGCTGAATAGATACAAAAAAATAATAAAACAAAAGCGGCAGCTGTTAAAGCCGCCGGAAAATCTGCTTTATTTATCTCTCCAGATGATTCTGCCCTTGTCCAGGTCGTAGGGACTCAGCTCAAGTGTAACCTTATCTCCGGGAAGGATACGAATATAATTCATGCGGAGTTTCCCGCTGATATGAGCGAGAACCACATGCTTGTTCTCCAGCTCTACCCGGAACATGGCGTTCGGAAGTTTCTCCAGAACGACGCCCTCCACTTCAATTACATCTGTTTTTGACATCTGTTTTTCTCCTCCTTGCTATCAAGCGCTTTGCGGATATCCTCGTCGGTAATCGGAAGATTCCGCTCTGATTTTTTCTTTAATCCCGGATCTATGTGATAATCCGGCTGTATGTGCATTCTTTTTTTTGCCTTTGGGCTTTCCACAGTGTGATGAACACCGTCCGCAACAAGAACCCTGCTGCCCTGATCCTCTGTTCCCGCTATGATATACAGCCTGCCTTTATCGTGCCCCGCCAGGCTTCTGGCAAACATGCCCTTTTCCAGCTGTCTCATGATTTTTCTCCATCTGCCGATCCGGCTCCCGCCGGTATTTCTGCATCTGCAGCCTGCATGCCGGACGCTGTTTTTCAACGCTCCTGCCGGCTGAGAGTCAGGATTTCCGGCTCCCCTTCCGTGATAACGATAGTGTTTTCATAATGGGCAGCCAGGGAATGATCTGCCGTCACTACCGTCCACTTGTCCGCAAGCCAGCACACCTCCGGTCCGCCTGCCGTAAGCATCGGCTCCACGGCAAGCGTCATGCGCGGAAGCAGGCGTATGCCCCGGCTCTTTACGGCATAATTCGGGATCATGGGATCCTCGTGCAGCGAGGTTCCAATCCCATGTCCGCACAGCTCTTTAACCACGCCGCAGCCGCAGGATTCCGCATAACGGCCGATCGCCTCTGATATCTCATGGAGATGGTGCCCGGCTGAGGCATATTTCATCCCTTCAAAAAATGACTGCCGCGTAACGTCAATCAGCCTCTGTGCCTCAGGGCTGATTGCGCCTACGCCTATCGTCCTGGCCATATCCGAATGATACCCTTTCCAGATCAGACCGGCGTCAAGACTGATGATATCCCCCTCCTTCAGAACCCGGTCCCGGCTTGGGATTCCGTGCACAACTTCGTCATTGACAGATGTACAGATACTGGCCGGATATCCGTTGTAATTCAGGAAATTCGGAATTCCCCCGCAGGCGCGGATCATTTTCTCGCCCTCCCGGTTAATCTCCCAGGTGGTAACTCCGGGTTCTATCATCTCTTCCAGATGAAGGAATACCTTTTCCAACAGGCGGCAGGATTCCCTCATCTGTTCAATCTCCATTCTGCTTTTTATTGTGACTGACATCTGACCTTCCCGCTCAGCCCAGAATCTCTGCAATATCCTGGAATACCTTCTGGATATCCTGGGTTCCGTCTACCGTTCTCAGAACACCGGCATCTTTATAGTAATCAATCAGCGGCTGTGTCTGCGCGTGATAGACATCCAGGCGTTTCTGCACCGTCTCAGGCTTATCGTCGTCACGAAGAACCAGACGGCTTCCGCACACATCACAGATTCCCTCTTTTGCCGGCGGATTAAATTCCACATGATACGTTGCACCGCAGGAGAGGCATGCACGGCGTCCGGACATCCGGCTGATGATATTTTCATCCGGCACCTCTACGTCAATGGCAAAATCAATTTTCTCTCCTCTGGAGGCAAGTGCACTGGTAAGTGCCTCCGCCTGCGGTATCGTCCGGGGAAATCCGTCCAGAACATACCCGTTGACAGCATCTGCCTGGGAAATCCGATCCACAACCAGATCACAGGTCAGCTCATCCGGAACCAGAAGTCCCTGATCCATATACGCCTTTGCCTTTTTTCCCAGTTCCGTGCCGTTCTTGATATTCGCGCGGAAAATATCTCCAGTGGAAATATGCGGAACCGAATACTTCTCTGCAATCTGCTTTGCCTGCGTTCCCTTGCCAGCTCCTGGCGCTCCAAGCATAATAATCTTCATTCTGAATCCTCCGTTCTCTGAAATTCCGACATTGCCGTCCTTCACTCGTTTTTTGTAATTATTCAGCACCCCCAGAAAACTGATGAAATCCGGACGGAGAGCTTGCCCGCCGGACGGTTTCAGAAGTTTTCCGGGGCGGACAAGCGGCGAAGCCGCTCTGACCGCTCACAACGAGGAACGCAAAGCGTTCTGAGTCTGTGGTGCTGAATAGATACCTTTTTTAACATCAAAAAAATTATACCATCTGCTGCAGGACTGAATCAACAGACACACAACAGAAAAGACAGGCTGCGAAAACCGCGGCCTGCCGATTCTCTGTCTCCTTTAGTCTGAAAGGAAGCCTCTGTAATTTCTCACCAGCATCATGGATTCCACCTGAGTCATGGTCTCCAGGATAACCGATACAATGATAATCAGAGATGTTCCTCCAAAGGAAACATCCGCGCTGAACAGGCCGTTAAAGATATGCGGTATGACGCAGACAATGACCAGCCCGGCAGCACCAATGAAAATGATATATTTCAGAACGGAATTCAGATAATCCTCTGTTGCTTTTCCGGGACGTATGCCCGGAATAAAGCCGCCCTGCTTTTTCATGTTGTCGGCCACTTCAATCGGATTGAACGTGATCGACGTGTAAAAATACGCGAAGAAAATTACCAGCAGGATATAAATGATTACTCCCAGTGTCGGGAACCAGTCGCTGGGCTTGAACCAGTAGCTGGAACTGAGCAGATTCAGGATTCTGCCGGTCCATCCTCCCGGATTCTTTCCGGTAAACGCGACTATGATGCCCGGAAAAGACATAATAGAAGAAGCAAAGATAATGGGGATAACTCCGCCGGTGTTGACCTTGAGCGGAATGTGCGAGGACTGGCCGCCGACCAGCCTGCGTCCGACCATTTTCTGTGAATACTGTACCGGGATGTGTCTCTCCGCACCGTTCAGAATAAGGGTAAGAACGGTAACACCGACAATAATGGCGGCAATGACACACCAGGCAACCGTTGCTCTTGCAATCGATTTGCCCTTCACAAAGTTCTCATAGAGAGTAATCATATCCTGAGGAACCCGCGACAGAATATTGATAAGCAGAACGATGGAAATTCCGTTTCCTACGCCCTTGTCATTAATCTGTTCGCCGATCCACATCAGGAAACAGGAGCCTGCCGTCAGGGACGCGATAACTACGATAACATTTACCGCATTCAGATTCAGAATCAGCTGATTCCCGAAACCAACACACATGGCCGCAGACTCAAAAACTGAGAGTCCTGCGGTCAGAAAACGAGTGATACGATTCAGCTTCTGCCTGCCTTCCTCTCCATCCCTGGACAGTTCTTCCAGTTTTGGAAAAGCAATCGTCAGCAGCTGCACGATAATGGACGAAGTGATATACGGTGTAATGCTCAGCGCCATGATCGAGAAATTCGTAAAACCGCCTCCGGTGAATGCGTTCAAAAAATCGAACGCATCATTGGAGTTTGTGCTGAAATAATTTTTAAAAAAATCTACGTCAACACCAGGTACTGGAACCTGAGATGCCAATCGGATTACCAGCAGCATCAGGCACACGTAAAGCAACCTGCGCCGTATTTCCTTTACCCTGAATGCATCACGTAACGTTTTAAGCATCAGATCACCTCTACTGTTCCACCTGCCGCTTCAATTTTGGCTTTCGCGCCTTCACTGCATGCAGTGACTTTCACATTGAGCTTTTTGGTAAGCTCTCCGTTTCCGAGGATTTTTACGCCGTCTCTCGGATTAGAAATGATTCCGTTTTCAACAAGAGCTGCGATGGTAACCTCCGTTCCATCTTCCAGTCTCTCCAGCTCGGATACGTTAACTGCAACAATATCTTTGGAATTTCTGCATGTGAAACCGCGCTTCGGAAGTCTGCGGAACAGAGGCATCTGGCCGCCCTCGAATCCGGGTCTGGGAGCGCCGGAACGAGCTTTCTGTCCCTTATGTCCCTTGCCTGCGGTCTTTCCGTTTCCGGAACCATGGCCGCGGCCTCTGCGGAAATTATCACTGTGTCTGGAGCCATCTGCCGGCTGCAAATTTGATAAATCCATTTAGGTACCCTCCTTTGTCAAGATTACTCTTCTACCTTCAGCAGATAGCCTACCTGACGGATAATTCCGCGTGTTGCGTCGTTATCGGGAAGTTCTACTGAGTGATGTAATTTTCTTAATCCGATGCCCTCAATCATCTTTCTGTGTTTTGGAACACAGCCGATGGTGGACTTAACCAATGTAACTTTAATCTTCTTATCTGCCATTTTGAAGTCCTCCTTATGCCAGAATTTCGTCTACAGACTTACCACGAAGTCTTGCGACTTCTTCCGGAGTCTTCAGCTGACGAAGGCCTTCAAGGGTAGCCAGAACAACGTTCTGCTTGTTGTTGGATCCGAGACATTTGGTACGGATGTTGGTAATCCCGGCAAGCTCTACAACAGCACGCGCCGTACCGCCGGCGATAATACCGGTACCTTCGGGAGCTCTCTTCAGAAGCACTTCTGCGCTTCCGTATTTTCCGATTATGTCATGGGGAATAGAGCCATTCTCATCTCTTGCGACAGAAATAAGATGTTTGCTGGCATCTTCTCTTCCCTTCCGGATTGCCTCCGGAATTTCTGCAGCTTTTCCAAGACCAGCGCCTACATGACCATTGTGATCACCTACGATAACCAATGCGGTAAAGCGGGAGTTACGACCACCTTTTACAACCTTGACAACTCGTTTGATGGAAACAACCTGCTCTTCCAGCTCAAGCTGGCTGGCATCAATGATTACGTGTCTCATGTGTGTTCTTCTCCTTCCTCTCAGAATTTCAGTCCGGCTTCTCTTGCAGCGTCTGCCAGAGCTTCTACTTTACCGTGATAAATATAACCGCTGCGGTCAAAGACAACCTCGGTGATACCTGCCTCGAGAGCTTTCTTTCCGATTACTCCGCCGATATATTTTGCAGCCTCGGTATCATCTGTCTTTTCCAGATTAGCCTTTACATCCTTCTGAAGGGTATTGGCAGCCACAAGGGTTCTGCCTGTAGAATCATCAATGATCTGCGCATACATATGTTTATCACTGCGGAACACACAAAGACGGGGTCTTACAGCGGTTCCCTCGATCTTATTGCGCATTCTTCTGTGTTTTTTCTGGCGAACCTGTGCTTTTGATACTTTTTTAATCATGATCACACTCTCCTTATATTATTTCTTACCGGTCTTACCGACTTTACGGCGGATAACTTCATCAGCATACTTAATTCCTTTGCCCTTGTAGGGTTCCGGAGCTCTCTTTCCTCTGATTTCAGCCGCGTACTGTCCGACCTTCTCTTTGGAGATTCCGTTTACCGTGATCTTGTTGCCGTCTACAACGGTCTCAATTCCTTCCGGATCTTCCATCTCTACCGGATGAGAGTAACCCAGGTTCAGTACCAGTTTCTTTCCCTGTTTTGCAGCACGGTAACCTACACCATTGACTTCCAGAACCTTGCTGTAGCCCTGGCTTACACCGGTTACCATATTGTGAATCAGTGTCCTGGTAAGGCCGTGAAGAGATTTCATTCTCTTCAGATCGTTGGGTCTTGAAACAATGACCTTATTGTCCTCCTGGCGGATTTCCATCTCTACCGGAAGCTCACGGGTCAGTGTTCCCTTGGCACCCTTAACCGTTACGACATTGCCTTCTTTAATTTCAACTGTAACGCCAGCCGGAACTTCGACCGGCATTTTGCCTATACGAGACATTTTTGTCCTCCTGTGACTTAGATTTTCGGAAAGCGTGTATGAAACCGCCCTCTGTTTTCAGTTCTTTTATGCAGGGCAGTATGACTTACCATACATAGGCAAGAACTTCACCGCCTACCTGCAGCTTTCTTGCCTCTTTATCAGTGATAACGCCCTGATTGGTGGAAAGGATGGCAATGCCAAGACCGCCGAGAACCTTCGGCAGTTCGTCCTTGTTCACATAAACACGAAGACCCGGTTTGGAGATTTTCTTCAGACCGTTGATGATCTTCTCATTTCTGTCGGCGCCGTACTTCAGCACGATGTGAAGCGTCTTGTATGCTCCGGTCTCAACCAGATCATATTTCTCAATATATCCCTCATTTACAAGGATATCCGCAATAGCGATTTTCATTTTTGACGCGGGCACATCTACGGTATCATGCTTTGCCGTGTTCGCGTTACGGATTCTTGTAAGCATATCTGCAATAGGATCGCTCATTGACATGATTCTATTCCTCCTTTCCTGATTTACCAGCTTGCCTTTTTAACACCTGGGATCTCACCCTTATAAGCTAACTCGCGGAAGCAGATACGGCAGATACCGTATTTCTTCAGTACAGAATGCGGACGTCCGCAGATTCTGCAGCGCGTATAAGCTCTGGTAGAGAATTTCGGTTTCCGCTGCTGTTTAATTTTCATTGACGTTTTAGCCATGAATCCTTTTCCTCCTGTATTACTTTGCAAACGGCATGTTGAATGCCGCAAGCAGCTCACGTGCCTCTTCATCCGTCTTTGCTGTTGTAACGAAGATGATATCCATTCCACGCACTTTGTCGATCTTATCGTACTCGATTTCCGGGAAAATCAACTGCTCTTTAATGCCGAGAGCATAATTTCCACGTCCGTCAAAGGCATTCGGGTTAACTCCGCGGAAGTCACGTACACGGGGCAGAGCCAGATTGATCAGGCGGTCTGCGAAATCATACATACGCTCTCCACGAAGAGTTACCTTGCAGCCGATCGGCATGCCCTCACGGATCTTGAAGTTTGCAATGGACTTTTTGGCCTTTGTAATAACAGGTTTCTGTCCGGAAATCTTCTCCAGGTCTCCGACAGCGGAATCAAGAACCTTGGAATTTTCTTTTGCCTCACCAACACCCATGTTAATGATAATTTTCTCAAGCTTCGGAATTTCCATTCTGTTTTTATATCCGAACTTTTTCTGTAAGGCATCGGCGATCTCGTTTTTATATAAATCTTTATATCTGCTCACGTCTATGCCTCCTATCAGTCAATGGTCTCGCCGGTAGCTCTCGCCACGCGGACTTTTTTGCCATCTTCAAATTTATATCCGATTCTGGTTGTCTTTCCGTTGTGAAGGTAAGCGACATTGGAAATATCAATGGAAGCTTCCTTGTTCACAATTCCGCCCTGCTGGTTTGCCGCGCTGGGTTTCATGCTCTTGGTAATCATGTTTACGCCCTCAACGACAACACGGTGGTTCTTAACATCTACGGAAAGTACCTTTCCCTCTTTACCTTTATCTTTTCCGGCGATCACACGAACGGTGTCACCCTTTTTAATTTTTAATGACATGGCCGCCCTCCTTATAATACTTCCGGAGCCAGGGAAACAATCTTCATGAACTGCTTGTCACGAAGCTCTCTGGCAACCGGTCCGAAAATACGGGTTCCGGTAGGTGTCTTATCATCCTTGATCAGAACTGCCGCGTTCTCATCAAAGCGGATGTAAGAACCGTCTTTCCGGTGTACGCCCTTTACCGTACGTACGACAACCGCCTTTACAACATCACCTTTTTTCACGGTACCGCCGGGAATCGCATCCTTGACAGTGGCAACAATGATATCGCCGATGTTCGCATAACGTCTGGTAGAGCCGCCCATAACACGGATGCAAAGGATTTCTTTAGCACCGGTGTTATCAGCGACCTTCAGTCTGCTTTCCTGCTGAATCATGCTGGTATACCTCCTTTAGCATCAATCCTGTTATTTCGCTCTCTCGATAATCTGTACCAGTCTCCATCTCTTGTCTTTGGAAAGGGGTCTGGTCTCCATAACACGAACGGTGTCGCCGATCCTGCACTCGTTGTTTTCATCGTGTGCCTTAAGCTTGTATGTATTCTTTACAATTTTCTTGTAAAGAGGATGCTCAACGTGGTCCTCGATGGCAACAACAATGGTCTTGTCCATTTTATCGCTGACAACTTTACCGACACGCGTTTTTCTTAAATTACGTTCTTCCACGATCTGTCTCCTTTCGAAAACCTGGAAAATCCTGCTCAGTCGGCAGTCTTTGCGCTCTGTGCGATCAGGGTAGAGATTCTGGCAATGTTCTTGCGAACCTCGTGAATCCGGCTTGTGTTGTCCAGCTGGTTTGTCGCATTCTGAAAACGCAGGTTGAAGAGTTCCTTTTTAGCAGCTACTAATTCTTCGTTCAATTCCGCAGCTGATTTTGTTCTTAAATCCTCTACGTATTTTTTACTTTTCACTGTTATCACCGCCTTCTGTATTCTCACGGGCTACGATCTTGCACTTGCAGGGTAATTTGTGCATGGCAAGACGAAGAGCCTCCTGTGCGACGTCAACGGGAACTCCGCCAATCTCAAAGAGAACGCGCCCCGGCTTAACAACTGCTACCCAGTAGTCAACAGCTCCCTTTCCGGAACCCATTCGAGTCTCGGCCGGTTTTGCTGTAACCGGTTTATCCGGGAAAATTTTAATCCACACCTGTCCGCCACGCTTAATGTAACGGGTCAGGGCAATACGGGCAGCCTCAATCTGGTTGGATTTAATCCAGCAGGGCTCAAGAGCAACAAGTCCATACTCGCCGTTTGTAATCTTATTTCCACGGAGAGCTTTTCCTCTCATGCTGCCGCGGAACTGTTTTCTGTGTTTTACTCTCTTTGGCATTAACATAATTATTTATCGCTCCCTTCCTTGTTTGCTTTGGTCGGAAGTACCTCGCCGTTATAGATCCATGCCTTGACACCGACCTTGCCGTACTGGGTATCTGCTTCAGCGAATCCGTAATCAATATCCGCGCGAAGGGTCTGAAGCGGGATTGTTCCCTCACTGTAGAACTCTGTACGTGCCATATCCGCGCCGCCCAGACGTCCGGAAACAGAAGTCTTGATTCCCTTTGCACCGGCTCTCATGGTTCGCTGCATTGCGGACTTCATGGCACGGCGGAAGGAAACACGGTTCTCCAGCTGAAGTGCAATGTTCTCTGCAACCAGCTGTGCATCGCGATCCGGTCTTTTTACTTCTTTAATATCGACAATCAGTCGTTTGTCAGTGTACTTCTTCAGCTCTTTCTTAACCTTCTCGATTTCCGCGCCGCCCTTACCGATAACGACACCCGGCTTGGAGGTGAAAATTGTGATCTTGACACGATCAGAAGCACGCTCGATCTCAATATCAGATACGCCGGAGGTATACAGTCTCTTTTTCAGGAATTTACGGATATTGTAGTCCTCTACCAGGTTATCCGCGAAATCCTTCTCCGCATACCATTTGGAATCCCAGTCTTTAATTACACCGACTCTTAAGCCGTGTGGATTTACTTTCTGTCCCATGCCTGTCCTCCTTACCTTTCATCCAGCACTACCGTGAGGTGGCTGGTTCTCTTCTCGATGCGATACGCACGGCCCTGTGCCCTGGGCTGAATACGTTTCATCGTCGGTGCTTTATTTGCGTAGCACTCTGCAACATAAAGGTTCTCTCTGGAAAGTCCGTTGTTATTCTCTGCGTTTGCTACAGCGGACTCAAGGAGTTTTTTGATGACTCCGGACGCGTAGCGCGGGTTGTAGGTGAGGATTCCAAGAGCAGTCTCCACATCCTTTCCGCGAATCGCGTCAAGTACGAAACAGGCTTTCTGAACTGACATTCTTGCATAAGAAAGTTTTGCAGAAGGTCTGGTATCTTTTCTTTCGTTTCTCTCTCTCTTAATCTGGCTTCTATGTCCTTTAGCCATGACAAACAGCCTCCTTTCGTTCTACTTTTTACCTAACACCAGTTTTCTTTTCGTTTCCGCTATGTCCGCGGAAGGTTCTGGTAGCGACAAACTCCCCAAGCTTATGTCCGACCATATCCTCTGTGATATATACCGGAACATGCTTTCTTCCGTCATGGACTGCTATGGTCAGACCCACGAAGGACGGGAATATTGTAGAACGACGAGACCATGTCTTGATGACTGTCTTATCTCCCGATGCCACTGCAGCATCTACTTTTTTCAGAAGGCTTGCATCTGCGAACGGGCCTTTTTTTAATGAACGAGACATCGTCTACCTCCTTATTTGCTTAATGTCTTACCGTTTTTTCTACGGACAATCAGTTTATTGGATGCTTTGTTTTTCTTTCTGGTCTTCAGACCCATCGCAGGCTTGCCCCACGGTGTGCACGGACCCGGACGTCCTACCGGAGCCTTGCCCTCACCACCGCCGTGCGGATGGTCATTCGGGTTCATAACCGATCCACGTACATGTGGACGAATGCCCATATGACGTTTTCTTCCGGCCTTTCCGATATTAACCAGATTGTGCTCTACGTTTCCAATACCGCCGACTGTCGCACGGCACTCCAGCGGAACCATTCTCATTTCACCGGAGGGTAAACGAAGTGTCGCGTATTTTCCTTCTTTTGCCATCAGCTGAGCGCCCGCTCCTGCGGAACGAACCATCTGTCCGCCCTTTCCCGGATGCAGCTCAATATTATGAACCTCTGTACCTACAGGAATGTTAGCCAGTGGGAGGCAGTTTCCGGGACGGATCTCCGCATTCGGACCGTTCATGATCTTCCAGCCGACTTCCATATTCTCTGTAGCCAGAATATAAGACTTTGTTCCATCCGCATAAACGATCAGAGCAATGTTCGCGGTACGGTTCGGATCATATTCAATGGCTTTTACAACCGCCGGAATATCGTCCTTGATACGCTTGAAGTCGATCATTCTGTATTTTCTGCGGTTTCCGCCTCCATGATGACGTACCGTAATTTTTCCCTGGTTATTACGTCCAGAAGTTTTCTTCAGGCTGGAAGTAAGAGATTTTTCAGGAGTGGACTTTGTGATAACCGCAAAATCATATCCTGTCATCTGTCTTCTGGAGGGTGTATATGGGTTATATGATTTAATTCCCATGTCAGTTCTCCTTTCGATGTTTGGTATCGCGCGTCGCCGCGCCTAGTGTCCGGAATGAAATTCCTTGTGATTTACAGACCCTCGAAGATCTGAATTTCCTTGCTGTCCTCAGTAAGCGCAACGATTGCCTTTTTTGTTCTGGCGGTTTTCCCGTAGGTGGCACCGCGGCGTTTTGTCTTGCCGTCCTGAGAAATAGTGTTCACGCTCTTTACTTTCGCGCCGTCGAACATTTTTTCCACAGCTTCTTTGATCTGGGTCTTATTTGCTTCCGGATGAACAAGAAATGTATACTTCTTATCGCTCATCTCGTTCATGCTTTTCTCTGTAACCAGAGGTTTGAGGATCACATCATAGTACTGAATCGCTGCCATTATGCATATACCTCCTCAATCGTCGCAACACTGCTTCTGGTGACAATCACAGTGTTGTATTTCAAAATATCATATACATTGATCGTAGACGGAGAAGCGGTTGCCACGCCTTCAATATTTCTTGCGGAAACCTGAACATTTTCGCTGTCCGGATTGATAACGATCAGTGCGTTGTCTACCTTCAGGGCGTCCAGAACATTCTTCATGTTCTTTGTCTTGATCTCGCCGAACTTCAGCTCGTCAAGAACAACCAGCTTGTTGTCCTGCACCTTGCTGGTAAGAACGGACTGCAGAGCAGCTCTCTTTTCCTTCTTGTTCATCTTGAAGCTGTAATCTCTGGGAACCGGAGCAAATACAACTCCGCCGCCGGTCCACTGAGGAGCTCTTGTAGAACCCTGCCTGGCGTGGCCGGTACCCTTCTGTCTCCAGGGCTTTCTTCCGCCTCCGCTGACTTCGGAACGGGTCTTTGCCTTCTGTGTTCCCTGACGGTTGTTCGCAAGCTGCTGAACAACTGCCTGATGAACCAGATTTTCTTTTATTTCTGCGCCGAAAACGGCATCGGAAAGCTCAATGGTTCCGACCTCTTTGCCTTCCATATTATAAACAGATACGTTTGCCATCTGTATATTCCTCCTTTCCAGTAAAAGGGTTATCTGATTGCCTTTACGCTCTCTTTAACAGTAACCAGAGACTTCTTCGGTCCCGGTACAGAGCCTTTTACAAGCAGCAGATTGTTTTCCGCGTCAACCTTTACAATCTCCAGATTCTGAACTGTGATCCGGACACTGCCCATATGACCTGCCATATGTTTACCCTTGAACACCTTGGAAGGATCGGAACAGGAACCGTTGGAACCTGCGTGACGATGGTATTTAGAACCGTGAGCCATGGGTCCTCTGGACTGGCCATGTCTCTTAATGGCGCCCTGGAAACCTTTTCCCTTGCTGACAGCCGTAGCGTCGATGTGATCGCCGGCCGCGAAAATATCAGCCTTGATTTCCTGCTTTACTTCATAGGAAGAAGCATCTTCAAAGCGGAACTCTCTGAGATATCTCTTTACCGGAACCTCTGCCTTGTCAAACACGCCTTTTTTCGGCTTGTTAACCAGTTTTTCACGGATGTCCTGGTATCCCACCTGGACTGCGCTGTAACCGTCGTTCTCTGCCGTCTTAACCTGTGTTACCACGCAGGGGCCGGCCTGAAGGACAGTTACCGGAGTCAGGATGCCGTCTTCATTGAAGATCTGGGTCATACCAACCTTGGTCGCCAAAATTGCCTTTTTCATTTTTACCTCTTTCTCAGCATCGGAGTTCTCTTCCGGAACTCATACTGCATCTACAGCGGAACTTTTTTTATCCTCCTTTTCAGGCTTCCCATGCGGACTTAAAAGTTCATTATAGAGTTTTCCAAATAATACCTGTGTCTTTTACTTGTTTTTCATCTTAATGTCGATATACACACCTGCCGGCATCTCCAGACGGGACAGCGCGTCCACAGTTTTCTGGGTGGGAGTGATGATATCAATCAGTCTTTTGTGGGTTCTCTGCTCAAACTGCTCGCGGGAATCTTTGTACTTATGAACAGCACGGAGAATAGTAACCACTTCCTTCTTCGTGGGAAGCGGAACCGGGCCGCTGACAACTGCCCCGGTCTTTTTCACCGTATCAATGATTTTTGCAGCAGATGCATCAACTAACTGATGATCATACGCTTTCAGAGTGATTCGCATTACTTGACTTGCCATAAAAAAAGTCGCCTCCTTATCGCACTTTTGATTTAAGCACGGCGGTTGGTGACTGTACACATGTCCGTGTGTGTCCTGTTATAAGACTCGCACGTTGTTTCCACCTTTCATCCGGTGGACCATCAGTTGTACAGTGACGTTCGCCAGTATCTGAGACTTGACATTTGCTCCACGGAGTTACCAGTCTGGGAATGAACTGCAATCTCACGCTTCATCGCTCTTATGTCACAGCGTCAATTATCATACAATCATTTCCCGACAAATGCAAGAGTTTTTTCAGTGTATAAGTCCAGTTTCGGAGCAAAAACTTCCGGGCCGCTTGCGGACCAGGAAGCTTTCGCTCCAGAAACGACAACAGGAATGAGCGTGAAGCCGTGTGAAACACGGCGGGAATGCGAATTCCTGTTAGCGATGCGAAAGCTGCGCAGCAGCGCAGCAGCGCGGTGGACTTATACACATCCCCTGACGACAACAGGAATGAGCGTGAAGCCGTGTGAAGCACGGCGGGAATGCGAATTCCTGTTAGCGATGTGAAAGCTGCACAGCAGCGCAGCTGCGCGGTGGACTTATACACATCCCCTGACGACAAAAGGAAAGAGCGGATCCGCTCTTTCCTTTTCAAACGACCTGAACACTTCTATTTTAGAGACTGTCCGAATAATCTACCAGCGTTACTCCTGTGGTCTCATCCTTCTTCAGCTTGGGATCCAGACCGTCCGCATAGGCTTTTTCCAGAAGCTCCTCTGCGGTGTGCGCCGGCATGGCAAGCTCAATCTCATCTCTTGCCTCCGTTTCTTCCTTCTGTGAGGCATCCGGTTTCTCCGGCTGCTGCAGCGTGTAATCCTCGCTTGTCCTGTTAAGCGGCTGGTTTTCCAGGGCTGCCTCCAGGGCTGCCTGCACATCGGGCAGAGAATCTGTCCCGATCTCCTTTTCTTCCGGTTCCAAGTCTTCCTCCCCCTGCTCTGAAGAATCTGATATTTCTGTCATGCCGCTGTTCGGTTCGGGCTGCAGCTTCGGACGGGTCTTCTCTGTCCCCGGACGTTTTCTTCCGGACGAACTTCTTTCCTTTTCGTCCTCCTCGTCATAATCCTCATCGTCATCGTCCGGACGGCGTCTGTCGGAACGCCTTTCCGCTCTGCTGCTCTTTGTCTTTCTGGCACTGTCTTTTTTATGTTTCTTCTTATTATATTTTTCCTCTTCTTCACGGTCTGATTTTCTTTTCTTTTCCGCCAGATCCGTATAGAAGGTGTCATCGTCCTCCTCCGGCTCCTCCTCGTCCTCATCGTAATCATCCGAGCCTTTCTTGAGGATCTCCGCGATAATAAATACAATGATAATCAGAGCCAGTACGGCGGCCAGAACAATAAGCCCGGTCACGCTCTGCGTGGCGATTGACAGAAAGCCGATAAACGGCACTGCCACCAGAACATGGAGATAATTTCTGGAGACGGTCGCTGTTCTGCCTGTGCCTCCGGTTACCGTAATGACGCTGTTATCCGCATCGTAATCTGTAACGGTAAGAACATTCAGTTTATTGGTATCAAGCTCCAGAATCTTCTGTCCCGCCGCCAGGGAAGAAACGTCTTCCTTCTTCGAGTACACAGCAGTTCCCACCTTCTGGTTGCTGACTGTTGTTTCCTGAACAACCGTCACATCAATCCCCAGAAACTGCGGGATAATAAGTCCCGCCCCTGCCGCGATAAACACTGCCAGCACAATACCTACGATGAATTTCAGAAATTTTGACATCGTTGTTTCCCCTTATATTAGCATTTGCGCACAATCCCGCACATTGACAAAATTATACTCCCAAACAGGAGGGATTGCAAGGAAGGGCTTTCACCTTTACCCGTAATCTGCTATGATTGTCACCATGAACAGCAGAACAGAAACAAAAATAATTGAAGATCTTTCTTTGAACGCCTGGCCATCTCACCAGATGCAGCTATATGACGGATGGATTCTTCGCTTTTCCTATTTTTATACACACAGGACAAACTGCGTGGAACAGATCGGGCCGTCAACACTCCCCGTACCTGAAAAAGTCCGGTACTGCGAAGATATCTACCGGCGCTGGGGAACCCCGGCAATCTTTAAAATCACACCGCTGACAGATCCGGACTTCGACCTGTTTCTGGAAAACAGGGGATACGGCAAAGAGCATATCAATCACATTATGCGGCAGACATTCCCCTTATGCGGCACTCCTGAAAAAAGAGCCACGGCAGAACCCCTGTGGAAGCTCCCGTATCCACTGCAGCAGCTGGAAGAAAATTCCGGGGAACAGGGCTTTGCCTTCACTGTTCATCCGGACCCGGAAAAACCGTCTGTCACGCTGGAATGCACTTCCTTTATCCCGGACGCCTGGATTGAAGGCCTGTTTTCCCTGAAGCACACAACCAATGCCATGCACCGCAGAGTAGTTCCTTCCATGTACCGCGCGATTCCCAAAGACACCGTCTGCGTCGCCCTGCGGGACGGAAAGCAGATCATCGGAACCGGACTGGGAATTCTGGATCGGGAATACATCGGCATTTATGCCATTCACGTACATCCCAACTACCGGCGGAGGCATTACGGCAGAACCATCGTCTGCACCCTCCTGCAGAAGGGTCGGATGCTGGGCGCCGAAAAATCCTATCTTCAGGTTGTGGACGGAAATACACCTGCGAAGCAGCTCTATACTGCGCTGGGCTTTTCTTATGCCTACACCTGCTGGTTCCGTGTCAGGCAGTTGCTATAAAATCGTTCAGCTGCTCTACCAGCGTGTTGACTCCCTCTTCGTCAAAGCCGTGTACCGCGCAGGCTTCCTCCAGGGTCTCTCCGTATGCAGCCTCGCAGGTAATGCAGTGCATTCCCTGACCCATGAGAATGTTCGCGATCATCGGATTGATCTGCAGAATTTCTGTTATGGACATATCTTTTCTGATTTTCATTCTGACCTCCTTTTCCCCGCCTCCGCGGAGTACATACCAGTATTCTCAGTTCTGCGGAGCACCTGCCATGCATTCTCCTTTAACCTCACACTGCTTTCCAGTCCCGTCCAGCAGCTGTCGGCTGACCTTATCAGGTTCTCCCCGGAAACGGACAGAAAAAAGAAAAGCTGCCGAAAACGGCAGCTCCTATCACGGATTTCTTTTTCTGAAATTTATTCAGCCTCGGAAATAGCGCCGGTCGGGCATGCCTCTTCACATGCGCCGCAGTCTACACATGTATCAGCGTCGATGACATATTTTCCGTCTCCCTCGCTGATCGCGTCTACCGGGCACTCACCTGCGCAGGTTCCGCAGCTAACACAATCATCACTAATTACTCGTGCCATTTCAAATTACCTCCTTGAGAATTAAAGCGCCATAGAGTTCATCACTTCTCTACATGCATCCCATTCTAACCCATGGTTCCGGCGAAAACAAGTATATTTTTTGATACAAATCCCTTTGTTTTCCGGTACAATTTCCTTCCCCGCAGACAGACCGCCGCAGGAAACCCAGCCCCTGTATTACTCTCTTCTGGGCTCCGCATTGACAAATTTGGTGTAATCCGGCAGCCACGCCAGATTGACTGTGCCAATCGGTCCGTTTCTCTGTTTTGCGATAATCACCTCGCAGATTCCCTTGTCCTCGGAATCCTTGTGGTAATAGTCGTCCCGATAGAGGAACATCACCACATCCGCATCCTGCTCAATGGCTCCGGATTCACGCAGATCCGAGAGAATGGGACGATGATCTGTTCTGCTTTCCACCGCGCGGCTGAGCTGTGACAGCGCGACAACCGGAACGTTCAGCTCTCTGGCCAGCGCCTTCAGAGACCGGGAGATCTCTGAAATTTCCTGCTGACGGGAGTCGGAATTTCTGCTCCCGCTTCCTGTCATCAGCTGCAGGTAATCGATCATGACAATATCCAGACCGTGCTCCAGCTTATATTTTCTGCACTTGGTGCGCAGTTCCCGGACAGTGATGCCGGGGGTATCATCGATAATCAGATTTGACTGTCCGATGATACCGGCGCTCTCAATCAGCCTTGTCCAGTCCTCGTCTTTCAGGTTTCCGTTCCGGAGCGCCTGGGAATTGACATGTGATTCCATGGCAAAGAGCCTGTTCATCAGCTGATTCTTTGACATCTCCAGACTGAAGATGGCCACTGAGCGGTTTTTCCGGAATGCCATATATTCCGCAATGTTCAGGACAAAAGCCGTTTTTCCCATAGAGGGACGGGCGGCAACAAGAATCAGATCGGAAGGCTGAAACCCGGACGTCTTGAAATCCAGATCAGTAAACCCGGTGGCAAGTCCGGTTACATTCCCCTGTGTCCGGGATGCCATCTCAATCGTTTTAATCGTATCGATAACAACCTGCCGTATGGGGACAAAATCCGTTGTGTTTCTCTGCTGGAAAAGATTAAAGAGTTTTTTCTCCGAATCATCCAGGATATCGTCCACCGGTTCCTGATTCAGATAACAGGTGTTTTCGATCTCCTCTGTTGTCCGTATCAGCTTCCGTAGTGTGGACTTCTCCTTTACGATGGACGCGTAATTTTTTATATTCGCGGAAGTCGGCACGGCATTCAGAAGATCCCTGACATATTCCATATCAGAAATCTCCGGAGGCACATTTTTCTCCCGGAGCCTGTTCTGGAGCGTGACGATATCAACCGCCTTTCCCTCGTTATACAGCTCCACCATGGCATCGAAAATAATGCCGTACTGCCTCTGATAAAAATCCTCACTGGTCAGAATTTCCGAGGCAGACACAATGGCCTCTCTGCTTAACAGCATGGAACCGATGACCGACTGCTCCGCCTCCTCACTGTGGGGTAGTATTCTTTTTACAGCCGCTTCTTCCATCCTGTCTCCCTGCCTGTTCCAGTACCCAATATTCCTCTCCCGCCTGTTATTCGGCCGTCACATGAACGGTCAGCTCTGCCGTCACCTGCGGGTGAAGCTTGATGGCGATCTTATGATCTCCCAGTTCCTTGAGCACTCCGTTCATCTGAATCTTCTTTTTATCGAGATCAAAGCCAAGCTGCTCCTTCGCGGCATCGGCAATCTCTCGGGAAGAGACAGAGCCGAAAACTTTCCCGTTCTCTCCGGTTTTAATGGAAACCGTGACGGCAGACGCCCCTATTTTCTTTCCGAATTCCTTTGCGGCCTCCAGCGCCTCCTTTGCCATCTTCGCATCATTGGCATTTTTCAGCTTCAGGCTGTTAAGATTTGCCGGAGTTGCCTCCACGCCTTTTTTCTGTGGAATCAGCATATTGCGGGCATAACCGTCACTGACATTGACAACATCTCCCTTTTTTCCAAGCGACTTGACATCCTCGGTAAGAATAATTTTCATTCGATTTCTCCTTCCACAATCATTTCATCCAGGACGGATTTCAGAAGTGTCTTCACCTCATCCATCGTCTTTCCGGTAAACTGGGTTCCGGCCATGTTCAGATGGCCGCCTCCGCCCATGCGCTCCATGATAATCTGGACATTCACCTCATCAATCGCGCGGGCGCTGATATAGATAACCCCCTTGTCCTCCGTCAGAACAAAGGAGGCTTTCACCTCACGTATATTCAGAAGCTGATTTGCCACCTTTGACCCTACAATACTGGGGCTCTCTCCGGCATTTGCCGGACATTCCGTTATGGCAAAACGCCCCCTGTAAAGCTCAACATTCCTCAGAGCCTCTCCTCTGGCCTTATATTCGTCCATATCTTCACGGAACATTTTCCGCACGCGGGTGACATCCGCGCCGCACCGCCGCAGATAAGCCGCCGCCTCAAAAGTCCGGACTCCCGTATGCTGGATAAACCCGTCCGTGTCTATCATAATACCGGCGTACATCGCATCCGCCTCCACATTCCGGAGCTTAATCCCCTCCGTGAAGTACTGAAGAATTTCGGCAACCATCTCACATGCAGACGAAGCATAGGGCTCGATATAGGAGAGCACCGCATCCCGGATGCTGGCATTTCCCTGCCGGTGATGATCCAGAACCACGATGGTGCGTGTCTGATGCAGAAGCTCCGGGCACTCTGTATAATCCGGTTTATTTGTATCCACAACTACCAGAAGCGTATCTCTGTCCACCATCTCCTTAGCCTCGGAAACCGACAGAAACATATGTGGATCATAATCCGGGTTTTTCCGGAAGCTGTCGATAAAGGGGCGGGTAGACGTATTCGGGGTGTCAATGACAATATACACCTTCTTATTCAACGCCTGCGCCGCGCGGCTGATCCCGATGGCCGAACCGAAACAGTCAATATCAAAATTCTTATGCCCCATGACAACAACCTTTTCCTTGCTGTCCATGAACTCCTTCAGCGCATGTGCCTTGACTCTGGCCTTGACCCTGGTGTTCCGCTCCACAGCCTGGCTCTTTCCTCCGAAGTAAGTAATGCTGTCCCCGTCCTTCAGGACAACCTGGTCGCCGCCTCTGCCCAGCGCAAGATCAATGGCAATCCGTGCGCACTCATAATTACGGCGGTACGAACCGTTGTTTGCGCCGATTCCGATACTCAGTGTCATGGCAATATCGTTACCGATATTGACATTTTTTACTTCTTCCAGAATATTAAACTTCAGAGCCTTCATCTCGTTCAGGGAGCGTGTCCTCATCACGACAATGTATTTATCCGACTCATATTTTTTTACAATCCCGTCCACATCCTGCACGTATTTGCTGATCTTCCGGTCAATCAAGGCGGTAAGCAACGATCTCCGGACAATTTCAACATTTTCCAGAGCCTCATCATAATTATCCAGATAGATCAGACCGCAGACCATGGTTTCATCTTCATATTTCCGGATATAGCTTTTCAGCTCCGTCTCGTCGAAGAGGAAAAACGCGTACATGTAGGCGGGTTCTTCTGTCTTTTTTTCTATGATTCCGGACTGCGCAATCAGCGGGTCAATCTCTACGCTGCGGATCTGCATCCGGTAATCCCTGCTGTCCGCTGAAACATGGTATTCAACCGATTCCCCTGCCTGGGGAAATTTATCCATGGTAATTGTGGAAAACAGGCTGGTAATAGACTTGCTGTACCGGCGCCGGTCTTTTCCTGTAATGCTCTCAAACGCATCATTAAACCAGAGCAGATGGCCGTGGTCATCGGTGATGGCGTACGGAACAGCCAGTTCTGTGACCAGTTGCTTCTGAACCTGACCATAATGGGCCGCAAACGTGACCATTTCGTTCAGAATACTTCTGCTGTAAATGTGGTTAACAATCAGTTCTGCCGCAAGATATGCCAGGATAGCCACCGTAACAAGCATCCCGGCCGGAACGCTGATAAAATAAATCCCGATAGCAACGACAACAAAGAACAGAACCAGCAGGATCGGCACCCGCAGCAGCCGCCGCAGCTGACCGGTCAGTTTTACTTTATTCATAGGATTTTCCCGCCTCATTGAAAATCTGAGTGCAATAACCGTGTCCATGCCGGAGAAATAGAAAAAATCATGACGGAAATACCGGCGAAACCACGTGAGTATTATATTCTATCTCGCAAAGGGAAGCAAGAGAGGCTGCCGCATGGCAGCCTCCCGGTCTTTTCCTGTTCGGATGAACAGTTTTTCTCTTTTTATTTCGTTTTACTGAAAAGGAAGCTCCTCATCAATTCCGTCCGGAATATTCATGAATCCGTCCGGATCTGCCGTGGGTGCTGATCCGGACCCGCCGGAAGCCTGTGCCGGAACGGGGGCAGGAGCTCCCTGCGGCGGCTGGTAAGATGCCGCATTTTCCGAAGAAACGCTCTTGCTCTCTGCAAAATCCTGTTCTTCAATTACCACATCTGTGGTATAAACACGTGTTCCGTCATTCTTCGTATAGCTGCCTGTCTGAAGACGTCCGGAGACTACAATCTTTGTGCCCTGATGCAGATACTTCTCGGCAAATTCCCCCTGTCTGCCAAAGGCAACACAGCTGATAAAATCAGCGGTCTGATCATCATTCTGGCGGCGGAATCTTCTGTCCACGGCGAGGGTATACCTGGCGACGGCCTGCGGATTCTCCCCGGAAGAATAGCGGACAATCGGATCACGGGTCAGACGGCCCATCAAAATTACTTTATTCATAAGACAAATACCTCTGCTTCTCTGTTACTTTTTCATGCAGTGAAAGTTTAACATAGTCGAAAATCAAAATCAAGTTCAGGTGCCGTACGTGAAAATAGACACACATCCATCCCGCATTTGCGTATTAGAAGGTTTATTTTTCAGAATACTGTGCATCCATTTCTTTTAATTCTGAATATATTATTGAATATCAGTCATTTTTGCGGTATAGTAAAAATAGCTTAAAAAACATCCTGCAGGTAATCTGCTTTACTCTTCCAGGATGCCTTCCCGCATCCCCTTTCAGGACATCTGGCACAAATAAGCAAACTTGCAGTGCCGTCCTCACTTCTCTCCTGACCGGCCTGGGAACGGACTTCCTGTCTGCTCCGGGTCGGCCTGTCTCTTTATATTATCCAGAATATACGGTTTAGACAGAGTTCTTATTTCTGATCGAAGCTTAAAAAGTGGCTAATGGAAAGACCAAATGAAAGAAACAGTATGCATTTGCATAATATTCGTTGGCATTTTGTATACTACCCGTATTATGATGGGAATATTAAAATAATCCTGCAGGGCGTCCTTTTGTCCTGTTCACTACTTGCTTTGTTACTCTGATTGAAGGACGGGAATTTCAGGAATGCCAGAATATTCTTCAAATGAGAAGAACAATTTTACGACATATGATGTGAACGGACGTCTGCAGGAACTCCTTAAAAACTGCGGTGTAAGCAAGTACCAGGCCGCCCGTATCGCCGGTATTTCCCGCGGAACAGTCTACAGCTGGTTCCGCCGCAGCAATTCTCCCAAGGTATCAGACCTGGAGGCAATCTGCCAGAAGGTTTTTCATATGACACTGGCTGATTTTTTTCGCGGCCCGAAAGAGGATATCATTCTTGGCAGCAGTAAGGAAGCTGTCTTTCTTGAACAATTCCGGACACTGACGGAAGACCAGAAATCCCGCCTCTACGAAACCGTGGATGACTTTGTGCAGGCAAACGCCAACCGCAGCCGTTCCGGTAACAAAAACCGCCGGTAGTCATCCACCTGCGGTTTTTCTGCTTCTATGATTCCACTCTCAGCTGTCCCCTGTTTCCTATTTCAATTCAATCGAAAAAACTCTTTGATTTCCGCATCCATTTCTTCCGGTACGCTTTCCGGATTTGCAAGCATCCTTCCGCTGAACTGAACTGTTTTACGTATGCACTCCCTGATATGCCAGCGGGGCTTCCAGTTTAATCTGCCCTGGATCAGGCTGGTGTCCAATTTCAAAAGACCAGCCTCATGAGGCGCCTCTTTCTCCGCATGGTTTTCCCACCCGGCCTTAACCGGAAGAATGCTCTCTCTGTTCCACTCCTCACAGAACAGACTGACCAGTTCTCCGGCCGCAACGCAGTCTGCGTCGTCCGGGCCGACATTGTAATACCCCGAAAACTCCCTGTTTTCTGCCTGTCTCTGTACTATCAGCAGATATGCGCCCAGCGGCTCCAGCACATGCTGGAAGGGGCGGGTAGCATACGGATTTCTGACGCCAATCACAGCGGTATCCTTCTGATTTTTCCATGCCTGCTCCACCGCCCGGATACAGTCCGGCAGAATCCGGTCTGCGGCAAAATCTCCGCCGCCAATCACATTTCCGGCGCGGGCTGTGGACAGAGCAAGAAAACGCCGTCCTTCTCTCCCGTCCGCATCTGCAAAAAAGGAATTCCTGTAGGAATGAGTAGCCAGCTCAGAGCAGGATTTGGAATTGCTGTACGGGTCAAAGCCGTCCAGAGGGTCTGTCTCACGGTAACCCCAGACCCATTCCCGGTTCCGATAGACTTTGTCTGTCGTAACATTCAGAACAGACCGGACAGAGTCCTCCGTGCGGATGCACTCCAGGACATTCACCGTACCCATGACATTCGTTTCATATGTTTCCCTCGGATTTCTGTAAGATTCCCGTACAATCGGCTGTGCCGCCAGATGAAAGACGATTTCCGGACGGAAATCGTGGAAAATTTTCTGCAATCTCCCGAAATCCCGGATATCGCCGATTTCAGAGCGCAGCTGACCGGACTCCATAAACCGGGAAAGCCCTGCCATAGAATACAGATTCGGCCGGGTAGGAGGTTCCAGGCTATACCCCTGCACCTGCGCTCCGGACAGAAGAAGCATCCGTGTCAGCCAGGTTCCCTTAAATCCTGTATGCCCCGTTACCAGAACTTTTTTATTTCTGTAAAAATCCAGCATCTGCCTTTCTGCAGTGTTTCGTTCCATTTTCCATCCCTCCGCTCCGTGTCCGTTTTCCTTTCTGTAATGTGCTTTAGACAACTGTGCCTGAGAAAGACCCTGTCTGTTTTTTGCTTTACGATGTACTTTGGCAGCCGTACCTAAGACATCCCGCCCTGCTCCGGCCCACACTCTCTCCTGCATGCTTCGATCAGTTCCCTGATTCCTTCCGTAAAGCTTATCCGGGGACGAAATCCGGTATCCTCTGTCAGGGAGCTGATATCCGCACAGAGCTTCATTACGCTGTTCTCTGAATAGGGAACTTCCCCATACCCGACGGGAAGCCGGTAGCCGGAGAGCTGTGCCGCCTCTTCCACATACTCACGCAGAGGCTTTTTCTGTCCGCTGCCCAGGCAGTACACCGCTGATTTCCCGCAGTGTTCCCCCGCCAGATAAAACGCGCGCCCGGCATCGTCGGCATTCAGATAGTCCCACTCCTGGATTCCCTGCGTCATGGCAATATGCTCTCCGTGGATCATTTTTCTGACAAGAAAACCCATCAGCATATCTTCCTTGTCCCCGATTCCGTACGTGCTGAAGATCCGCATCCATACCACCGGAATACCCAGTCTTTCTCCCTCCAGCCGCGCCAGTCTGCCTGCCGCGTATTTGCAGATCCCGTAAGAAGAAACCGGATGCTCCGGCGTATCGGGAGAAATCCTGTCCAGATTCAGCGGCCCGTACTCCGCCTGACTGCCCGCGCCGATAAAAAGCCGACAGGAAAGTGCGGAGGCAGAACGCAGAGCGTCAAGTGTAAAGTCAATATTCTCCGTCTGAAATTTCACATCGCCGTTTTTTGCGCGCCCGGTATGTCCCCAGCCGAGATGATAAAATACGTCACAGCTCTCCGGAATCCTGCCCGGCAGCGAGCCCAGATCCGACAGGTCACACTCCAGCTTATGAACCAGCGGATGTTCCGGAAGAGTCGACATCCGTCTGGACCCAGGCCGTACCACCGCATATACCTCCGTATGGCTTCGCACACACTGCCGGATCAGCGCGCGGCCGATCAGCCCCGTCGGGCCTGTAATAACCACCCGTTTCTGTGCTTCACTCATTCTTTTCTCCTACTTCCATAATCTGCTTCAGCTCTTCCCTGTCAAGGAACGGCGCCATATCCTCCAGCGGGGCGGAAACCATCTCTCCTGACGGAAGTTTTCTTGTACTTGCCTTCGGGTCCGTAGTCTGTGCAGGATCCACGAACGCCTCCGCCAGAAGCACCCCTTCCGAGGCGAGAATCCGATCCACAAACCCTTCCACATCCTCATTCTTACGGACACAGAGGTAAGGAATTCCATACGCACCCGCTATTTTTTCCATCGAGGGAAAACTGAGATCTCCGGATTCCGGGCCGATACCGATAAAATTATCATGAAAATAATTGTGCTGCGTCTGTTTCACCGTATGATAGCCGCCGTTATTGATCAGAAGTATTTTCAGCGGAATCCGGTTCTGCACAATCGTCTGCAGCTCCTGCAGGTTCATCTGGATGCTGCCCTCGCCGGTGACAACCACTGTCAGCCTCTCCGGTGCCGCCAGCGCAGCCCCGGTTCCTGCGGGAAGCCCGTAGCCCATGCTGGCTGTCGTGGCATTGGCCAGAAAGCGCTGTCCCTCCCGGATATTGGCCGCCTGACTGAAAATGATCCGTGACTGGCCGGCAGAGACCACTATGGTGCTTTCCGCCGGGAGCCTTCCGGTCAGGACATCCGCAAGATGATAAATGTTCGCCTTTCCGGGCAGCGTCTTCTCCTTATTTACAAGAGGATATTTTTTCCGCCATTCCAGGCACCTGCTCCTCCAGTCTGCATAGCGCTCCCGAAGCAGAGATGCCTTCCCGTCTTCCAGAAGCCTGTTCAATTTCTCCAAAAGGCTTTTCACATCACAGGGAAGAGCCAGATCCGCATGAACCGTATCCTTCCGGATCTCCTCCGGGTCGATATCGTTAATCATGCGAAACGCATTCCGTCCCCACACGCCGTCAAAGCCGGTCTGATTATAATTCAGCCTGCTTCCGAGAGACAGGATAACATCGCTGTTCTGGATAGCAAAATTTCCCGGTCTTGTTCCGGTCGTTCCGCACCTCCCGGCGAACAGCTCCGAATCTGTCGGAAACGCGTCTACGGAGCTCATTCCGTCCACAACAGGAATACCTGTTTTTTCCGCAAACATCATGAAATCCCTGTGCGCCCCGCCCAGCCGGATGCCATTTCCGGCAAACAGAACCGGCCTCCTGGCTGTCCGCAGATGTTCCAGAACGTTTTCCGCCAGTTCCTCCGGACATTCAAATTCTGATTTCCCCCGTCCGCTTCTATCTGTTTTTTCCGGGCAGTCTCTCCAGCCGTCAGCCGTATACACACGGCCGGAAAAAGAATCATACCCCTCCTGCGATTCCGGCAAAATATTTTTTGTCTGGATATCCATCGGAATATCAATCCAGCATGGTCCCGGCCGTCCTTCTCCGGCCAGAAAGAATGCCTTTTCCAGGTGATACCGGACCGTATCCGGGTTCTTTATCATCGCCGCATATTTTGTGATCGGCTCCGCTACCCGCACTATCTCGCACTCCTGGATCCCCCTGCTTCTCAGCTTCAGTCCGGATTCACAGGCCATTGTCGCCAGGCGGGAATTCCCGCTGATTACCAGAAGCGGAATCGAATCCTGCCAGGCGCAGAGCACTCCTGTCAGCGCGTTTGTCGCTGCCGGTCCGCCGGTTGTGGAAACAACAGCCATCCGGTTGTTCACCCTCGCATATCCTTCTGCCGCCATAGCACATGCCTGCTCATGGTGGTTCAGCACGCAGTGGAGCCTTTTCTCAGATTTAAAAGAATCGTTCAGGTGCATGGCAAGTCCGCCCGGTACCATAAACGCCGTTGTAATACCGTTTTCCACCAGAAACTGAGTCACATAATCCGATAATTTCATTCTAATCTCCCATCCGGTAAACGGATCTTTTCCTCATGTTCTTCTAAGATACAGCTGTTGTCCTTATCATGACATACCGCAAGGTCGTACTCCGATTCATACAGGCATACTCGATTTATAACCCTTTGCCCCTGACATCATCATTCTATCGAAAACAGAAGTGTCCCGCAAGCACAGCAAAAGACTGCTGTTTAGCGCACGCCAGCTGAGTGATAAAGCACTCATTCTGAACGCGTGTAAAACAGCAGCCCTGAAATCCGATATCAACAGTCTCCCGGCCTTCCGGGATCAGTTGTCAGATATGATTGGTTCCGTCTGCATGCTCAAATGCGGCAAGCTCCGGATGTTCTCTTTTTTCTTCTGTATAATTCTCGTAGGTCGGTTTTTTATGAACTTCGGATGCCCAGATTTCGTCGGCAACCGGTTTCCAGTTTTTCGCGTAATCATCACACTTTGCACAGAGCTCATCTGCGGATTCCGGAGCCTCTTCATTGGTCTGATGTGCGCCAGTCTTTGCGACCATTTCCCTCAGCAGCTGCGGATTCTCCAGCATGGGGCAGGGGCGAAGATGATTTCTGTTAAACGGCTGTCCCTCATGATATGCCATAAACAGCGGGCTCTGCAGCATCTCCAGAACCGAATTCTGGTGAATGTTTGTATTGGAGTAGTGGATGAATACACAGGGCTCCGCGTCTCCGCTGGAGTTAATATGGAAATAGTTTCTTCCTCCTGCGATACAGCCTCCTACATACTCCCCGTCATTCTGGAAATCCATAGGATAGAACTGAATATCACTCTTATCCGAACGAATATAGCGGATACGCTCGATCATATACTTTCTCTGCTCCGGAGTCGGAAGCAGGTCCGGTACCGCATTTTTTCCGGTCGGCATGTAATGGAAGTAGAAGCCGAACTTCGCTCCCTTACGCTCCAGCATATGGAAGAACTCATCACTGGTAACCGCGTCGATATTCGCCCTGGTGTAGCAGACAGAAGTACCGAACAGAATGCCGTACTTTTTCAGAAGATCCATGGCTTTCATAACTGCGGCGTAGTGGCCGTCTCCACGGCGTCCGTCATTGGTCTCCTCCGTTCCCTCAATAGAAAGGAAGAAAGTCATGTTTCCAAGCTCTACCAGCTGTTTGCAGAGTTCCTCGTCGATCAGCGTAGAATTAGAGAACGCGGCAAAGTAGCAGTCATTGTGTTTCTTAATCAGCCGGAGAATATCTTTTTTCCGCACCATAGGCTCTCCGCCTGTCATGAGGTACAGATATACGCCGAGCTCCTTGCCCTGGGTAACAATCTTGTCCATATCCTCAAAGGACAGGTTATTTTTATGTCCGTAGGTTCCGGACCAGCATCCGGCACAGTGCATATTGCAGGCGGATGTCGGATCGAACAGAATCAGCCACGGGATATTGCAGTGGTATTTTTCCCTGTTCTCCCGAATTGTCCTAGTTCCCCGAAGAAATGCCTCGTAACCAAGATTCAGAAGCGTCATCCTGGCAAACTTCGGATTGATTTCATCGATCGTTTTATCAATAAACTTCATCCAGCGGTTGTCCGGATCCTGGATTGCTGCCTTGACCGCAGCGATTTTCTCCGGTGTGAAAGACTTTCCGAAGAATTTTTCCGCAAGATCCATGAACTTCAGATAAGTTTTTCTCTTGTCAGAACTTTTCTTTACATCTCTAACCAGACCATCAATGACAACACCAATCGCCTGACGCTCTGCTGCATGTCCCAGTTCCTGAATTTTTGAAGCCATAGTATCCTCCTTTTATTAAACACAGGCGTATTATAGTCCGAATTTAACGGGAATTCATGGGACAAACTACAGTTTTCGTCCGAAACAGTTCTGTGTTTTCCCACTTTCGTAAAAATGTAACCCTGAGAGCAGCCGGGCATCTTTCTTATAAGTATGTACAAGCCCCCTCGCTGCTACGCTGCAAAAAGCAGCCCGCGTCTCTACTTTATTTTCTTACTTGCGGGTCTTTTCTGTCTGCTCTATACTATCTGTTAACTGAGCCCTGATCCCGGGTATCCACCGGACAGGGGCAGAAAAAACAATCAGCGCCTTTCGGATTTAATTCCAAGGGGAAGACATTTCCCTGCAGGCGCGAAGCAGAAACTGAAAGGAGTCACGCACATGTGTGGAATCTGCGGATTTACAGGAACTCTTCCGGACGGCAGAACCGTCCTTACCAATATGATGAACCGGATTATTCACCGGGGACCCGACGGAGCCGGTCAGTTTATCAATGATGATATGACCATGGGGTTCCGCCGGCTTTCCATCATTGATCTGAATACCGGGGACCAGCCGATGTTCAATGAGGATAAAAGTATGGTCATTACCTTCAATGGTGAGATCTATAACTAAAAGGAGCTGAAAGAGGAGCTGATTGCCAAAGGTCATGTTTTCAGCAACAAGGCAGACACGGAAGTTCTGCTGCACGGCTACGAGGAGTGGGGTGAAAAACTTCTGGACCGGCTTCGCGGTATGTTTGCTTTTGTCATCTGGGATATCCGGAAGAGGGAACTGTTTGCGGCACGTGATATGTTCGGCATCAAGCCATTTTATTTCACGGAAATTGACGGACACCTGGTATACGGGTCGGAGATCAAAAGCATTCTGGAGTTTCCCGGTTACCACAGAGAAGTAAATCTCCAGGCACTGGAGCAATACCTGTCCTTCGAGTACTCAGTGCTCCCGGAGACCTTTTTCAAGGGAATCTTTAAGCTGATGCCCGGTCACTATATGCGCTGGAAAAACGGAGAAATGGAAATCTGCCGCTATTTTGACCCCATGCTTGCTCCCACGGACCAGCCGGTGAACCACGAAGAGCTGATTAACGAGATCGATGAGACCCTGCAGGAATCCATTCGCTATCACATGGTCAGCGACGTAGAGGTTGCCTCTCTTCTGTCCAGCGGTGTGGATTCCAGCTACGTGGCCACGCAGTTCCACGGCCAGCACACCTTTACCGTCGGATTTGATTATGAAACCTACAACGAAATTCCCTATGCGCAGGAGCTTTCCAAGAGCCTTGGCATCGACAATGAAAGCATGGTGATCAGCACAGAAGAATACTGGAAAGAGCTCCCGAAAATCCAGTACTACATGGATGAGCCCCTGGCCGATGCCTCTGCCTCTGCCCTGTATTTTGTAGACCGCATGGCTGCGGACAAGGTGAAAGTCATTCTCTCCGGGGAAGGATCGGATGAGCTGTTCGGCGGGTACGTCATTTACCACGAGCCCCTGTCCCTGGCACGGTACGAAAAGCTTCCGAAGGGTTTCCGGAAGGGGCTTGCTTCCCTTGTGAAGCACATTCCGGGACATCCGAAGGGAAAGGGCTTTATTCTCCGCGGTTCACAGAGCGTGGAAGAACGTTTTATCGGTAATGCCAACGTCTATTCCACTGAGATGAGAAATAAAGTGCTTCGCTCCCCCACGCCAAATTCTGACCCGAAGTATTTAACGAAGCCCTACTATGATAAGGTAAAAAATCTGAAAGATCCGGAAAAAATGCAGTATATTGATCTGAACTTCTGGCTGATCGGAGATATTCTGCTGAAGGCAGACAAGATGAGTATGGCACATTCCCTGGAGAGCCGTGTTCCGTTCCTGGACCGCAAGGTTTTTGAACTGGCAAGAAAGATACCGCTCTCCGAGAAAATCAATGATGAAAACACAAAGGTATGCTTCCGCGAGGCTGCGCACCGCTATCTCTCGGACAGACAGGCCTCGAAAAAGAAGCTTGGATTCCCAGTTCCGATTCGTATCTGGCTTCGTACCGACAAATACTACGACATTGTAAAGAAGGAATTCACCAGCCCGGAGGCGGAAAAATTCTTCCACACGGATGAGCTGGTCAAGATACTGGACGCGCATAAATCCGGAAAAGAGGATTACGCCCGCCATATCTGGGTGGTCTATATGTTCCTTCTCTGGTACCGGGAATACTTTGTCGAAGGCGGATGCAGCGTGAGCATCGAAGATGAGATGGCCGCCGAGGAACGCCGGAAGCATAAGGTTTATGCCTGAATCCGGCGGCCGGTGATGCCCGAATTCTGTAAATCCGTTCCATAAGAGTGGCATAAAAGCACAAAATTGTATCAGAACAGGAAAAGGGCTGCTGTCTGAAGCGGAACATAAGCAATTCATGTATCCGACATACAGGACAGCAGCCCTCTCTACTCTCTACACACTAAAGACACCGGCCGACCGACGTGACAGCCGTATGACGCGGTTATACAGCGGCCGCTTCCGCCTCTCTCGCGGCTTTTCGCGCCGCCGCTTCCGCCAGCTGACGCTCTTTATTTTTCTTCGCGACTTCCATCATCGCGTTATACATATCTTCTCCCACACACTGCTTTGCATACTTGCACCACTGCACGCAGCTGAGCGCGTCATTGTAGACCGTCGTTCCGCAGTGCTCACAGGTCACCTCTGTATCGGTCGAAAAAATTTCAATCGTATGTCCGCATTTCGGACACTTTTTCTCCCTGATCGTAGGAGTCTTATCTCTTCCCTGACATCCGAACATCATCATAATAACCGCCTCCTATTATCTCTGACCCGGTCGGCTCAGAATGCCGCACAGCACGTCAGCTGCCGGAGAAGTCCGCCGGAATAACTGTTTTCCGATTTCCAGGTAGATCATAGCGCCTTTTTGTGGAAAAATCCGTTGCCTATGTTACATTTTTCCGCCATATGCGGAGAAAGAGTTGTGCCCGCTGACTACTCCAGATCCTTCAATACCGCATCCATCGGTATTATTTGTATTTTCCTGTACTCCAGCAGGGTGACAAAAAGATAGGACGCGATTCCCAGAAGATACATTTTGATATAGAGAGCCGAGTCTAGATAGACCGGAATCCATCCGCTGATCTCCTGGCAGATCATCGTCCGGTAAAGTCGGACAAGTACCGTCCTAACCACGGGAAGCGCCGCCAAAAGGGCAGCTGCCACAACCTGGGAAGTAGGCAGGATATACAGTCGGCAGATGTCCCTGTCCGTGAAGCCAAGCACTTTTGCCAGAGAAATCGAACGGGCATTTTTTTCAATGATAATTTTGGACAGAAGATACACCAGAATAAGAAACAGCAACACAGCAAACGCATCCACAATATTCATCAGGCCTCCCATGGAAACTTCCATCTGACGGGATACCTTGGTCAGTGCATCCAGGTCGATAGTCTGGCCGATATAACGGGAATCTATATCAGTGATTCTGGATTCGGAAAAATATCCGGAAAAATAATCATCTTCAAAGCCCAATATCCTATTCAGGCTTTTCTGCGGCAGAAACAGCGCAACGGCACCTTCATAGCTGTATACTCCAGTAATCGTGAATGAATAGGTTTTGTCTGTATATGGCTCCTTTAAGATTACGGCGTCTCCCGGTTCCATCTCATATTTTTCGGCATACGCCGCAGAAAGATAAACATCATTCTCTTTCAGATTCAGATCCACATAGCGGCTTCCATCCTGAATACCGTACAGCAGGACATCCTCCTGACGGGCAGCAACTCCCCGACTGACGGTCTTCGCGTCCTCCGGATCCTCCGCCACTGTTTTCTTCCAGTCCTCTGCTGTAAGTGTCTTCATGGAATAAATGCTGAATTTTTCCGCGTCCGGATTCTCTGTCCGGATTCCGCTGTTAAACTGCAGAAGATCTACAGCTGTTTTAAGCAGCGTATCCGCATGTACCTCTGAGCCTCCCAGTGCCGCAGGAACCTCCAGAATGTACTGATAATTTGCAAGGAGCTGATCCTTCATGGTTTCTCCGTAGTGGGCAAACATCAAGGGCATCATCATACCAAACATAAGAAGCGTATCCGCGAACAGAATTCCTGCCAGCAGCACAAAATAGCCGGGAATATTCTGAAGGATAACCCTGATCCGGAACCGGTGAAAAATTTTCATTCGGGAAGGAAGCGGGACTGCCCTGCCCTGGCGTCTTCTTTTCAGGTCATGACGAAGAAATTTAAGCGGGGAAAGTGAAAGCTTCACAGCAAGAACCGTATAATCAATGACCGCCATCAGGAAAACCGGAATCAAAGTGGTTTTCACAAAGGCTTCTGTACTCCAGATTGTCACATAAGACGGAAGGCTGTAGCTGCTGTAATACATAGCGGCGTTCAGTTCCTTCATGACCGTATATCCGAACAGATTGCCAGCCAGCGCTGCCGCCAGTGTGACCAAAACCGGGCACATCATGTAATGCCGGACAAGTTCCCTTCGGGTATATCCGGAGGCCAGCAGCGTTCCGATTACCCCTGCCTCCCGCTCTATCGTGTCACTGATGGTAACCGCAAAGACAAATGCGATGATGACAATCACAATATAAAGAAAAAGCATCATCATGGCCTTATCGCTTCCCATATCCTCCCCGGTAAAGGTAATCGCCTGATTCTGATACTGCGGGACATATTCCCTCAGATCTGTCAGCGCATTCAGCCCGGTGCAGAACGTTTCTGCCTGATCCTTTTCTGCTTTTTCGTCCGCGGGCGGATTGTTCCAGATCCAGCTGTACTGCAGCACAGGTTCATCCGTAAGGGAGGAAAACGCCTCCTCCGGCAGAATTGCCACGCCGAATTTCACCGCGTCGAAGATTGTATCACAGTTATTCTCGAACAGAGAGCTGTAATCAGAGAGGGCGACCAAGCCGGTGACCGTCCATGTCTGCCCGTCCTCTGCTTTTATAACATCCCCGGCCTGTAATCCGTTGTTATCCGCGTACATTCTGTCAATCGCGATCTGACCGTCGGATTCCGGCATTTTTCCTTCCATCAGACAGACCAGGTTTACCTGGGATCTGGGAAGGAACATCCGCAGCACCGAGCCGTTCTCCATCCCTTGATCGATATAGAAATTCTCATAAATCGTTGTTCCCAACGCCTCTGCCTGCCGGATTTGATAACTGTTCATTTTATCTGCCACGGTAAAATGCCCGTCCTCAATGCAGTACTTCTCAAAGCTCTCCTGATATGCCCGGATCATGCTTCCGTCTGCGACCAGAAATCCGCTTATTTCTGCTATGGATAGCAGCAGCAGAAAAAAAATAACCAGATACTTCCCGAAATCTCCCCTTATTTCTCTTACGATCCGTCTGTTCAGTGGATTTTTCATGGTGCCTCCCTGCCCGCTTTCTGCAGACAATTTACCACTCTAGATCTTCCGCCGGTACCTTTGTCTCATTTTTATACAGTTCCCGAATGCATCCGTCACGAAGATGAATGACACGGTCTGCCATATTCTTAATCGCGTCATTGTGTGTGACCATGATAACGGTGCAGTGCCACGTCTGATTAATATCCGCTATCAGGCTTAGTATTTCTTTTGATGTGTGATAATCCAATGCCCCGGTGGGCTCATCGCAAAGAAGGATATCCGGATTTTTTATGATGGCACGCCCAATAGCCGTCCTCTGCTGCTGGCCTCCCGACAGCTGGTTCGGGAGTTTTTTCCGGTGCTCATACAGCCCCAGCCTGCGCAGGATCTCCTCCAGCGGGAGCGGGTTGGTTCCGAGCCACGCACCGACCTCAATATTTTCCTGTACGGTCAGATTAGGAATCAGGTTGTACATCTGAAACACGTACCCCAGGTGCCTTCGCCGGTACGCCGTCAGCATTTTTTCATTCATATCCCGAATCCGACCGCTATTTCTCCCTCATCTGCACGGTCTATCCCTCCCAATACATTAAGGAGCGTGGATTTTCCCGATCCGGACGGGCCGAGCAGCACGCAGAATTCCCCTTTTTTTAACGAGAAACTGATATCTTTTAAGACCTCTACCCTGTTTTCCCCGCTTCCGAATCCTTTTTTCAGGTGCTTCACTTCCAGAAACATACGATATTCTCCCTGCAGCTTTCCTTTAAAACGTCAGCCGCGGCCTCTTACCGCAGCATGTACGCAGCGCAAGTAATACTTTAACATATATTTAATATATTTAACTAAAGTGGAGAAAAAACGGCTGCTGCATGGCCGTTGTCCGTATGCAGACAGCCGTTCCCGGCAAGTTCCTGCGTCGGCCGCCTCCGCCGTCCTCTGCCGTTTTTCCTTCTTCTGTCAGCCCGTAAGTACTGGCACGTCCGAATCCGCAGGAAGATAGGCATCCGTCTCTGCCTTGCGGCCGGAAGAATCCAATACGTTGCTCATGCTCCTGAGACTGATTGCTATGGTTGACAGGTTGTGCAGCAGGGCCGTCGCTGCCGGAGGCAGAACCCCGAAAAGCCCCAGCGCAATCAGCGCAGAATTGAACGCCATGATAAATCTGTAGTTAGACCGGATGCGTTTCATCAGCGCCGCACTGACTTCACGGAGAACCAGCAGCTCTCCCAGATCATCGGCTGCAATCGTAATATCCGCAACCTCCCTGGCAATCGCGGCACCTGCCTCCACGGCAATGCCGGCATCCGCCTCGGACAGCGCCGGGGTATCATTGATGCCGTCTCCGATCATGATGACCTTCCGTCCCTTCTCATGCTCCGAGCGGATAAAGGCCGCCTTATCCTCCGGCAGCACCTCCGCCTGAAAACCGTCCAGCCCCAGCCGGCCGGCTACGGCAGCCGCCGTTTTTGAACTGTCTCCGGTCATCATAATCACCTTGTCAAAGCCAAGCCGGTGCAGCCCTCTGATCACGGCTACCGCTTCCGGGCGGACCGGATCTTCAATACAGATGACCGCAGCCAGTCGGCCGCCGATCGCCAGATAGAGATGGGAGTATTCATCCGGAATCGAATCGAACTTTTCCCTCTCTCCCTCCGGAATACAGACCTTTTCATCTTCAAAGATGAAGTGGCGGCTTCCGATCAGGACACGTTCTCCGTCAACCGCGCTGGCGATTCCATGTGCCACTACATATTCCACCTTAGAATGCATCTCCTGATGCCGCAGATGCCTTCTCTTTGCCTCTTTCACCACCGCATTGGCAATGGAATGCGGAAAATGCTCCTCCAGGCAGGCCGCCAGCCGGAGCATTTCTCTGGGCGGGCGGTCACCGAAGGTGATCACATCCGCGACACGCGGGGATGATTTCGTCAGCGTGCCCGTTTTATCAAAAACAATGGTTCTGGCACCGGCCACTGCTTCCAGGAACTTTCCGCCCTTTACATCAATGTGATGCTCGGAGCATTCCCGAATGGCAGACAGCACAGACACCGGCATGGCCAGCTTCAGCGCGCACGAATAATCTACCATTAGAACGGCCAGCGCCTTGTTGACATTTCCGGTCAGCAGCCATGCCAACACCGTTCCGGAAAGACTGAAGGGAACCAGCTTGTCCGCCAGATGACCTGCGCGGCTTTCCGAAGCAGACTTCAGCTTTTCCGAATCCTCTATCATATGAATGATCCGGTCATAGCGTCCGCTTCCCAGTTCCTTCTGTACAAGGATCTCGCATTCTCCCTCGTCCACAACCGTTCCCGCGTACGCGGGAGATCCAGGTTTCTTATGTACCGGCAGAGACTCCCCCGTAAGAGATGCCTGATTGATACAGGGTTCTCCCCTTTTTACAATGCCGTCCAGCGGTATCACATTTCCTGTCCGGACTACAATAACGTCCCCGGCTTTTACCTCATTTACCGGGATCAGCACCTCGGAACGTCCTTTTTTCATCCAGACCTTGTCCACCTGCAGATACATCCGCTGGGCCAGGTCGTCCACAGACTTTTTCCGGGTCCACTCCTCCAGCAGATCCCCGATACTCAGCAAAAACATGACCGAACCCGCCGTCGTAAAATCACGCATCAGAAGCGATACCGTGATCGTGGTCGCATCCAGCACCGGAACCTCCAGTTTTTTCCCGGCCAGAGAACGGATTCCCTTCACTATATAGGGAACAGCCTGCACGGCTGTGATGAAAGCCGCAGCCGGAGCCGGGAGGAGAAAGCGCGTAATGCACCTCCTGACAAGCAGGAAAAACATTTTATCCTCGTACTCCCGGCGCAGTTTTCTCCCCGTATGAGAGGGAACCTCCACCCGGCATGTCTCATACTGAAAACAGGCCAATGCCCGCACTACGCCCTCACGTCCTCCCAGATACCAGATCACTGCATCCGCTGTACGGTCATTGACCCGGACACGGCTGACACCCGATACGGCCTGCAGATAATACTGCAGCTGGTCTGCCTGCTCCAGTGTCATGCGGTACTGCATCAAGTGAACCCGGATTCGTCCTTCCGATTCGTGAAGAATGCGACATCTCATGTTTTTGCCTTCTTTGCCTTTTCTTTCTCGTCTGCCTCCTTGACAACCTCCCTGGCATTTTCGATCACCCTGGACTCTTCCGCGGCCGCGCGTTTTTCGTTAATCGCCTTTGCGTCGGCACCAATATCCCCGCAGTTTTCACCGAGGACGGTAAAGTCCTTCACCACCTGGTCCTTCATACGGAGAACTCCGGCTGTACAGTGCGTATAAAAACCCTTGGCATCTTTGCTTGTCAGAATTTTCAACCCGTAACTTCCCAGAAATGCTCCAAGAATCACCCAGCCCGGTTTACCCATTTTCATGTCCTGTACCTCCTGTTGTCTGACTATTATTGACTGTGATGACAGAAACGGCGCATAAGCGCTGTCATATATGTACAAGCTAATAAGTGTATGATTACACTAACGTATATTAAATGTACATATATATTATTAGATGTATCTATCATCTAATGTCAGTTTATATTCCTGCTTTCCACTTGTCAAGAAGCCGTTCCTCCCGCCGCCCGACAGGATCCTGCACATCCCTGATGCTTGGAAAGAATCCGCATCTGCCCTCTCTTGATTTTACGGGGACATAAGCGTATAATTAAACTATTAAAGATTTTTAACATCAGTTAAGAAAAATGGGGATTTTTAACTATGACCATCCAAAAATCTGCGGAGGATTACCTTGAGGCAATGCTTATGATGAAGGAGCAGCACGGATATATCCGCTCCATTGATGTTGCCAATCATCTGGGCGTTACAAAACCCAGTGTAAGCTATGCGACAAAACGTCTGCGTGAAAACGGGTATATCACGATGGATCATTCCGGCTTCATTACGCTTACCGACAGCGGAATGGAAATTGCAAGCCGTATTTACGACAGGCACAAGGTTCTTACCCAGCTTTTCATCGCCATCGGCGTGAATCCGGAAACCGCACGGGAGGACGCCTGCAAGGTTGAGCATGATCTCAGCGAGGAAACCTTCTCCGCCCTGCGGGGACACGGGGAAAAAATGTCGGAGCTGATGTCCCGGATGCAGAAGGATGCTGGCAAGATGTAAAAAAGTTAGTTTTATTTAATTTAGGTATTGACACTTTCCCTCATCTGTTATATGATCTTTTTGTGGTTAGTTGAATCTAACTACGCTGCATACAAATCCTTTCAAAATTGTGATCAGCGAAACGCCACGCAGATCGCAGCATCCGAACCGGGGAGGTGCCGCAGCCTCCTCCGGGTGCCGGATGGCTTGAAGGAAAACATTTGATTTACCCATCACAACTTGACGGATGTGCCCATCACACATCCTACCTCCTCGGAAAACGCCGGTCGCACATGCCGGCGTTTTTCACATGTCCGAAGATATATTTTCCCTCTCCATCTGCGCAAAAAAATATCCTCCATATTCCGTGCATCCCTGATTAGACAACACGGAATATAGAGGACAACTCTGAACAGCCGTACGGCGGCAGCTAAAATCAGGAAATGGAATTTCCTGTGTACAGCTGATAATATCTTCCCTTCTGCTCCATCAGCTGTTCGTGCGTACCGCGTTCTATAATACGACCCTGTTCCAGCACCATGATGCAGTCCGCATTGCGGACCGTGGACAGCCTGTGGGCGATGACAAAAGATGTCCTTCCGCTCATCAGCTTATCCATACCCTCCTGAACAATCTTCTCGGTTCTTGTGTCAATCGAGCTGGTAGCCTCGTCAAGAATCAAAGCCGGCGGATCCGCCACCGCTGCTCTGGCGATGGCCAGAAGCTGCCTCTGTCCCTGACTCAGGTTCGCTCCGTTGCCCGTCAGAACCGTATCATACCCTTTCGGGAGACGGCGGATAAAGCCGTCCGCGTTGGCCAGCTTTGCCGCATCTACGATTTCCTGATCCGTCGCGTCCAGTTTTCCAAAGCGGATATTTTCCCTGACCGTTCCGGTAAACAGGTTGGTGTCCTGCAGAACGATTCCCAGAGAATGACGAAGGTCTGCTTTCTTTATTTTGTTGATATTGATACCGTCATAACGGATTTTCCCGTCGGCAATATCGTAGAATCTGTTAATCAGGTTTGTGATCGTTGTTTTTCCTGCTCCGGTAGAACCGACAAAGGCAATCTTCTGCCCGGGTTTGGCAAACAGTGTGATGTCATGAAGAACCAGCTTTCCGGGGACGTAGCCGAAATCCACATGATCCATGACAATCTCGCCCCGCTGTCTTCTGTATTCCAGCTGATGTGTCTCCTGATGCTCATGTCTCCACGCCCAGATTCCCGTGTGTTCTTTGCATTCTGTCAGTGTTCCGTCCGGATTCTCTTTTGCGTTGACCAGCCGGACATATCCTTCGTCCACTTCCGGAGTTTCATCCATCAGACGAAACACACGGTCCGCGCCGGCAATGGCCATGATGACGGCATTCAGCTGCATGCTGACCTGGTTGATCGGCATATTGAAGCTCTTGTTAAAGGAAAGAAAGCTGGCCAGTCCTCCGACTGTCATACCGCTGATATGAAAAATGGTAAGAATTCCTCCGACAATCGCGCATACCACATAGCTGACGTTTCCCAGCTGCGCGTTGATCGGCATCAGGATATTGGCAAAATTATTCGCGGAGAACGCGCTGCCGTACAGCTGATTGTTCCGTCTGGTAAATTCCTTTTTAATCGCTTCCTCGTGATTAAACACCTTGACGACCTTTTCACCTGCCATCATCTCTTCAATATAGCCGTCCAGGCTTCCAAGGTCCTCCTGCTGCTTCATAAAGAACTTCCCGGACAGCCCTCCCAGCTTCCCGGTAACCAGAAGCATTATGACAACCATGCCCATGGTCACCAGTGTCAGCGGTATATCCAGAATGATCATGCTGACCGTAACGCTGACGATGGTAATGGCGCTGTTGACAAGTTGGGGGATACTCTGGCTGATCATCTGCCGCAGGGTGTCGATATCATTGGTGTACACAGACATAATGTCGCCGCGCACATGGGTGTCAAAATAGCTGACCGGAAGCGTCTCCATCCGCTCAAACAGGTCGTTGCGCAGATTTCTCAGCGTCCCCTGCGTCACATAGATATTTATTTTATTGTAAGTAAAGGTACTTGCCACACCAATCCCGTAAAAAACCGCGACCCTTGCGATCGCGAGGGCAAGAGGCCCGAAATCGGCCTTTCCCGGTGTCGTAAGCATTGGCGTAATATAATCATCTATCAGATTCTTAATAAACAGGGTTCCCTGTACGTTGGCCAGTACACTGATGACAATCAGCACCAGAATCAGAATGACATGGATTCTGTATTTCCGGTTCACATATTGAAGCAGCCGGTTAAGAGTCTTCCCCGGATTCTTCACCGATGACTTCATACCCCTGGGCTGTGGTCCCCTTCCCGGCATTACTGATCACCTCCTTCATCGAAATCCCCGTTTCCGCCTGTCTGTGACTCATATACCTCCTGATAGATTTTATTGGTCTTCAGAAGATTATCGGGCGTGTCAAACGCATCCACATGCCCGTCGTCCATAACAATAATCCTGTCGGCATGCTGGACACTGGAAATACGCTGCGCAATAATCAGGCGGGTGGTGTCCGGAATATCTTCTGCCATGGCCTTTCGTATTTTCGCGTCGGTGGCAGTGTCCACGGCACTGGTGGAATCGTCCAGAATCAGAATCTTCGGCTTCTTCAGAAGCGCCCTGGCAATGCAGAGTCTCTGCTTCTGCCCGCCGGAAACGTTGCTTCCGCCCTGCTCAATGTAGGTGTTGTAGCCCTCCGGCATCCGGCTGATAAATTCATCCGCACAGGCAAGACGGCAGGCCTCTTTGCATTCCTCTTCCGTGGCATTCTCATTTCCCCAGCGAAGGTTATCCAGAATGGTTCCGGAAAACAGGACATTTTTCTGCAGAACCACAGCAACCTGATCCCGCAGGGTAACAAGGTCAATGGTGCGGACATCCTTTCCACCGACCCGGACCGCGCCCTGATCCACATCGTACAGTCTGGACAGAAGATTCACCAGCGAAGTTTTTGCGCTTCCGGTTCCTCCGATGATGCCGACCGTCTCTCCGGAACGGATAGACAGGTTGATATCACGGAGCACCGGTTCTCCGCTTCCCTTCGCATAGCTGAAATTCACATGGTCGAAGGCAATGCTGCCGTCCGGAATCTCATAGTCCGGATTCTCCGGGTTTGTCAGATCCGGCTTTTCATTTAATACCTCGCTGATTCGCTCGGCGCTGGCCTCACTCATCGTGACCATGACAAACACCATGGCGACCATCATAAGGCTCATCAGAATATTCATGCAGTAGGTCAGCAGACTCATGAGCTCTCCCGTCGTCAGTGTCGAGGAGACAATCATCTTTGCCCCTAACCAGCTGATCAGCAGGATACAGGTGTAGACTGTCGACTGCATCAGCGGGGCAACCACGACAATGTTGTTTTCCGCTTTCGTGAAAAGCCTGTATATGTTTTCAGACGCCCGGTGCTCCTTCTTTGTCTCGTAGTCCTCCCGGACAAACGCCTTGACGGCGCGTATACCCGTAACATTTTCGTCAATACTCTCATTCAGGTCGTCATACTTCGGAAAGACCTGGGAAAAATACCGGGTTGCCCTTCTCATAATGAAAAAAAGCAGGATGCCCAGAACAATGACAGCCGCCAGATAGATGCTTGCCAGATGGGAATTGATGGTAAATGACATGAACAGCGCCACAATCATGCTGATCGGCGCCCGCGTAAACATACGGAGAAGCATCTGATAGGCGTTCTGGATGTTCGTCACGTCCGTTGTAAGACGGATGACAAGGCTGGAAGTGCTGTATCTGTCTATGTTGGAGAATGAGAAATTCTGAATATTATAGAACATCGCCTCTCGCAGGTTTTTAGCAAACCCGGCCGATGCCATTGCCCCGTATCGTCCGCCAAGTACGCCGCAGATAAGGCCGCAAACTGCCAGAATCAACATGCGGATACCAATGGAAATAATGGCGTTCATATCTCCTTTTTCCACACCATCGTCAATAATTGACGCCATCAGCAGAGGAATCAGCATTTCAAAGATTACCTCTCCAACCATAAATACAGGTGTCAAAATGGAAGGAACCTTAAACTCTTTGATCTCTGCTGCCAGCGTACGCAGTACACTCTTTTTTCTGCTCTGCATAATTCTCCTTTCTTTTCGATAATCTTCCTGACCTGGCTTGTAAAGCTGTCAAAAGGATAATTACGGATTGTCTTGTAGAAAACAGCGCGTATCGATTACAGTACCATTTTACACACATGAAAACAAGAAATATAAGAAGTAATTTCTCTCCTTTCACATTTTTTTAACATTTCCCCCGTCAATCCGGATTTTCTTCATCTCCTGATTCTTTTTCCGGAAAGCATGCGGCGTCATTCCGTATCTGGCCTTGAAAACCCGGTGAAAATAGCTGTGATTTTCATACCCCACCTTGTCAATAATGTCATTGATCGGTTCATCGGTTTCTACCAGAAGGGAAACCGCCCGGTTCAGTCTTTTTCTCTGAAGCAGCTCTGTAAAATTCCCCCCTGCGGAGCGCTTAATCATCCTGCTAAGGGTATGGACAGGAAGCTTCAGGTTCTCCGCCAGTTCTCCAAGCGCGGCGGTCGGATAATTCCGGTCAATATAATCCAGTGTGCTCATGACGATCATATTCTCATACTGATCCGGATTCAGGCTTTCCGCAGACTGCACAGAATCCAGAAGGTACATGAAAAGCAGCCCCATCGTCGTCTGGTTAATCCGGTTTCTGTTTACTACTCCGTCTCCGTCCGTCCCCGTAACCAGTGATGTGATCAGATTCTCCATCAGATTCTGAATCTGCAGGATACCGGAAACACGAAAGTAAAGATATTCCCCTTTCTGCCCGTCCCGGCGCAGGGTGTTGATGACAAAATTGGCAAGCATGTTATTGCCGCCAATCATCTCCAGGGCGACGTCAAAAAACTCCGGGAGTATGATGAAATTGATGATGATATCATCCGTGCCTGCCGGAAGAAGCTCGTGCCTGGTATACTGATTAAGAAACAGCAACTCGCCCTGCCTGACGGTTATCCTGTTGTCACCGATGATATTTGTCACGGAACCCCGGCACACATATACAACCTCCACATAATTGTGTCGGTGCATGGGGAACCGGATAAACCGTGTATGCGGACGGACCGCAATCAGCTGCCCGTCGTGCAGCATCCGGGCGCTGTCCACCGTAAATTCCTCTTCGGAGGTGTAAAGCTGCTTTTCTACTCCCCCGTTTCCGTCCAGAATCCTCTGTTCTTCTTCCGTAATGACGCTGAGCTTTGAAAGCAATTTTTCATTCATAAAATATCCGTGTCCCGAATCATATCTGCCGGATCTGATTTCTTATTGCCCAGAAGGCGGTTGTATAAAAATGTACCTAATATAGTGTAGTTGAAAAAAAGTGCTCCTACAAGCTTTTCCCTGTGAAATACACATTGCCCAGTTTGAAAAATCTGTAGACTTTTCGGACATTTTCTGTTTTCTGTCCCAGAGTATTAAAGGGACTCTGCTCGACTTTCTTTTTTGTTTTCTTTATAATCTCCAGCGTATGAGATCATAAACTACGCTCATCCGGATGAAGGATCGGATGGATGATACGTCTGAATGGACATGTGAGGAGGAGTTGCACTATGCCGAATAAAATCGTACATGCCGCAGAGAGAAAAGCCTTTGAAATTGCGCTCGATCAGGTCATCAAGACGGCCAACAAGGAAGACGGCTATCTGAAGATCATTGATGTGGCATCCAAGTTTCTGGGAGACACCTGGCGTCCGGAGGCTTTTGAAAACCTGAGAAAGAATTTTCAGCCCGGCATGAAATGGCCTAATTTCTTCGACCGTGTCCTGCGGGATGTAGACCCGGAGGTTGTCAAGGGACTGTTTCTTTCCTTCGGCTTTGAGACAGGCTACATCGGCTATCATGAGACACAGAAAAATGTCAAGAAATATGGCATTAATATTCCGTGGGTTATCCTGTTTGATCCGACCAGCGCATGCAATCTGCACTGCACCGGCTGCTGGGCTTCTGAATACAGCCGCACCCTGAATCTCTCTTATTTGACCGGAGGCGAACCGCTGATCCGCAAAAAGGACATTGTCGCGCTGGCCAAAAAACATAAGGACTGCGGCTTTATGATCTTTACCAACGGAACACTGGTAGACCAGCAGTTCTGCGATGACATGAAAGAGTGCAAAAATATTGTTCTTTCCATGTCTGTAGAAGGTCTGGACGACGCAACCGATGCCCGCCGTGGAAAGGGCGTATTTGCCAAGATCATGAGTACCATGGATCTGCTCCGGAAGAACAAACTTCCTTACGGAACTTCCATCTGCTACACCAGCGCAAACTACAAAGCAGTTACCAGCGACGAGTTCCTGGATTTCCTGATTGACAAAGGTGTTCTGTTCAGCTGGTACTTCCATTTTATGCCGGTAGGCAACGACGCCACGATGAACCTTGTGCCTACTCCGGAACAGCGTGAATATATGTATCACCGGATCCGTGAGGTCCGCGGCTATCAGGGCGGAAAGGAAATCTTCCTGATGGATTTCCAGAACGACGGAGAGTGGGTATCCGGATGTATCGCCGGAGGAAAGGCTTACTGCCATATCAATCCGCGCGGAGATGTGGAGCCCTGCGTATTTATCCATTACTCCTCCGCAAATATCCACGACAAGAGTCTCCTGGAGTGTCTGCAGCAGCCGCTGTTCAAGGCTTATCACCAGCAGCAGCCGTTTAACGAGAACCTGCTTCAGCCCTGTCCGTTCCTGGAAAACCCGAATAAGCTGCGTGCCATGGTCGAGCAGACCGGCGCAAAGAGCACGGACATGCTGGATCCGGAATCCGTGGAGCATCTGACTGACAAGGTCGAGGACTACGCAAAGAACTGGGCGCCTGTAGCCGAGAAGCTCTGGAGCTCCAATCACCCGGATTATAAGGCGCACTCCTCTTCTCACGCAGAATAAACGCCCTGGCCCGCAGGGACGTGGCATACGGGGATATTATGAAAAAAGCGGAACCTATGTCGGCATAAAACCGGCTCTATGTGATTTACGAAAACACTGGTCTTTCGTAAATCACATTTTTGTTGTCTGCCGGCGGCACAGGCTCTAAACCTGGGCTGCAGCGCCGCAGATTTTTTAACAATCGTACTGTGCGCCCGAAGGCGTATTCTTGGAAACATGATCCGCATCTGCTTCGGCAGGCGGACTGAGGAGGATTATGGAACGTTCGGAAAATAAAATGGGCGTCATGCCTGTAAAGAAACTTATTGTGTCAATGAGCCTTCCCATGATGGTGTCCATGCTGGTACAGGCTCTGTATAATATTGTAGACAGTATTTTTGTCTCTCAGATCTCGGAGGCGGCGCTGACGGCAGTCACCCTTGCCTTCCCTATGCAGAATCTGATGATAGCGGTTGCTTCCGGAACCGGGGTCGGTATCAACGCGCTTCTGTCCCGCTCCCTGGGAGAAAAAGACTACAGGAAGGCAGACCAGGCGGCAAATACCGGTTTATTTCTGGCTTTTCTGAGTTTTGTGGCATTTCTGGTGATCGGACTGACCGTCTCCGGACCTTTTATCGCTTCCCAGACCTCCGATCCGACCATCCGGGAATACGGCACCACTTACATAAGCATCTGCAGTATGCTCTCCGTCGGCGTTTTCTTCCAGATCACTCTGGAACGTCTGCTGCAGGCGACAGGACGGACGCTTTACAGCATGTACTCGCAGATCACCGGTGCAGTGATCAATATGATTTTTGACCCGATTATGATCTTCGGTCTCCTGGGATTCCCGAAAATGGGAGTGGCAGGCGCCGCTTACGCGACCGTACTGGGACAATGCCTGGCATCCATCCTGGGTCTGTTTCTGAACAGAAAATTCAACAGCGATATTACTCTTTCCTTCCGCGAAATCATTCATCCCGACAGACCGACGATCCGGCAGATTTATGCTGTCGGTGTTCCTTCTATTTTGATGATATCCATCGGATCCATCATGACGTATCTGATGAACCGTATTGTAGGCACCTTCTCTTCGACGGCAACCGCCGTGTTCGGTGTATATTTCAAGCTCCAGAGTTTCTTCTTCATGCCGGTATTCGGACTGAATAACGGGCTGATACCGGTTCTGGCCTATAATCTGGGCGCAAAAAAAACAGACCGGATCCGGGAGGCGCTGCGCTTCTCCGTGAAACTGGCCTTTGCCGTCATGGTGGTCGGAACCCTGTGCTTCGAACTGATTCCGGGACCGCTTCTGAAAATCTTTAATGCATCCTCCCAGATGCTTGCCATCGGAAACCCGGCGCTTCGGATCATTGCCGTCCATTTTCCGATTGCGGCAATCTCCATTGTTCTGGGTTCTGTCTTTCAGGCATTTTCGAGAAGTATTTACTCGCTGATTATTTCCATCTGCCGACAGCTTGTTGTTCTGATCCCGGCCGCATGGCTCCTCTCCCTGACCGGTAACCTGAACAATGTCTGGTGGTGTTTCCCGATCTCGGAAATTGTATCTCTCACCATTTCCTATATCTTCTTCCGAAAAGTAATGAAAGATGTCTCGGAAGAAATCGGCGTTCAGGTATAAGTCCGGCTACAGACGCATACCTGTCAGCTTATACATCAGCCCCTCCTGCACCTTACCGGGATCGGCATGGTAAATATCTATCCGGTCTGCGTCCGCGCTGCGGAAGCGGAAGGCCGGATAGAGAAATCCGAACTCCGGATTTCCCGGCTCGTATTCTCCGGACAGCGGTCCGATCGTACAGATGATAAAATCATAGACTTCCTCGGACTCCTCAAAATATTCTCTGTCTGTGCGCCGTAGGGGGACATCGTATGTGCCGGAAAAAACAAATATAGCGCCTGAGCTGTCTGAAGGGTAGGCATCTGTCATCTGCTCATAGAACACATCAAGAAGCGCGTCATTCTTCAGATGGCATTCCACCATGGCGCTCAGCAGCTGGAAAATGCTGTCTCTGCCTTTCATAGATGCCGGAATGGTATATTCCTTCAGCTGGTCGTTTGTTCTGGAAAAAGGAACCTTCTTTGCCAGCCTGATGTTTTTTGCCTTCTGCGAGCCGTCAAGCTTCAGAAAATTAATGTTAAAGGTATCCTCGATTTCTCCTTCTTCCGTAATATAAGCGCCGGCCAGCCTGGTAAAGCAGGCGCGTTCCGGCGTCATACGTCTTGTCAGTTCCAGCATATCTTCACGATTAATCATCTTGACTCGCCCCTCCGGCAGCGTGCTGCGGCCCTTCACTGTAATCCGGTTGTTGCCCGCAAAAAAATTCTCTACGTAATTGTACCAGATCGTTTATACGGTGCCCAGGAACTGATTGACCCGCTCCATCAGCTTCCCCAGATTGGAAATATCCTTCCTCACATCCCCCGTTTCCAGAGAATGATTCGCGTTTTCTATGACGGTAAGCGGTATACGCAGTCTTTCACACCCGCGGATAACCGCCTCGTCCCCAGCCCATGGATCCGCGGTTCCATGAAAAGCAATCCCACTCTCCGGCCTGATCCAGGAAAACGTCTCCTCCAGTGGGGTAAAGTAAATATTTCTGCAGCACAGATCATGCTTCTTCGCATATGCTCCGGCTACTGCCGTGCCAATACTCTTGGAAACCATAACTATTTCCGAATACGCAAAAAAATCCAGCCCCTTCAGATCATCTTCTGCTGAACGCAGAGCTGCCTGAAACGCCTCCTTCATTTTGACCGGATCTCCTTTTACCTTGTCCGGAAGTCCGCGGTAATTCACCCTTTTTAGCGTAAAACCGAATTCCGAAACAGCCATTTTCCCTGTATAGTATAAGAGCGGCCTGTCATTTGTATAGCCGATTCCCGGAAAAAGAATCATTAACTTACTATGTTTCTCCATACTCTGCCCTTACCCTC
>CACVSR010000006.1 GCA_902756775.1 uncultured Lachnospiraceae bacterium
AGCGTCTTGCTTTTTGTCAGAAGCACATTTATCATGATTACAGCGTCAAAAGCCCGCCACCTCGCATGCCTGCATGCAGATAGCGGCAAAAGGTACTTTTGCCCCGTATTATTTTACATGAACGTGGTTATACAGATGATCCTGGCAGTATTCGTAATTTCCGTTGCACTTGGAGCAGAACCGGAATTCCAGGTTCGGGTCGTCCAGCTCGGTTCTTCCGCAGACCGCACAGCGGTGAACCGCGATTTTCTTTCCGCCGAAGGTAGTACGGTCTACCTTCTGCCCCTGTCCGCTGTAATCCCGGCTGTTTCTCCGGCTGTCCCAGGCATTGCCGCCCGCCGCATTCCGGGTGCCGTAGCCATTCATCTGTCTGTGAAACTCTCTCTGCCTTCTCCTCTCCGCCGGACTCTTCTGCTTCAGAATCAGGAGGGCAATCGTTCCCGCCAGGGAACAGAGAATCATGATCAGCGTAAACAGCTTCAGGGAGCTTTGGAATACGGAGTAGATCAGAAACGCCACATCGACCCAGGCAAGATATTTCATCTTGATGGGGATCAGGAACATAAACAGCACCTGCTGGTTCGGAAAAGTAAGCGCAAATCCGAGAAAAATGGACAGGCTGACATAGTAGGTGGAAATCAGCGCGATGCCCTGGCTGTCCGCGTAGTGAAAGAGTGAAGGGCCGTAGATGGCATTGATGATAAAGGCTCCGACGACCGTCATCAGGAGGCCGAAAAATATATACAGGTTATAGAAATAATCTCCCCAGACACGTTCCAGGGCGGTCCCGATCTGATAATAGAAAATCAGCATGATGATGGTAAAAATATCCAGAGACCCCGGAGGCATCAGCCACCAGGTGACAAGTCTCCAGACCTGCCCGTGCAGAATGGCGTCCGGATTCAGAGACAGATAGCCGATGTAATTGGCTCCGGTTCCCCGCTGCATGAGGGCAAGAAGGTAGCCTGTCACATAGGTTATAATGATATAAATAGTCAGATGGCGGATGGCATATTTCCCGAATTTCCGTTCCATTTTATGAAGAAAGTTCATGTACGCAACTCCTTTGATCCGTAAAAAGGTACTCTGTCTATCCGCTGCGCCTGCAGCTTACCCGATTATAGGAAACCTGAACACCTTTGTCAATTCTGTCAAATTTCCCCGGCGTCTCCGGACATCTGCGGGAAACGGTTTCCTCTGCCGCATTGCAATTACCCTTTCTACTGTGGTAGGATACAAAAAACAGAGCAGAATCAGGAAAGGACACACAAATGGCAGGATCATCCATCGGAACTATTTTTCGCGTCACAACATGGGGAGAATCCCACGGGAAGGCTGTCGGGGCTGTCGTGGACGGCTGTCCGGCCGGCCTTTCACTCTCGGAAAAGCGGATCCAGCCGTTTCTGAACCGCCGGAAGCCCGGCCAGAACCGCTACACCACACAGCGCTCTGAGGCGGACAGGGTGGAAATCCTTTCCGGCGTCTTCGAGGGAAAAACCACCGGAACGCCGATCTCCCTGCTGATCCGGAATAACGACCAGCATTCCGCCGATTACGGCAATCTTGCGGATGTCTACCGCCCCGGTCACGCAGATTTCGGGTACGACATCAAGTACGGATTCCGTGACTACAGAGGCGGCGGACGTTCTTCCGGCAGGGAGACCACCGGCAGGGTCGCGGCCGGAGCCATCGCCGTTCTTCTCCTGGAAGAACTGGGCATTCATCTGACCACATATACCAGATCCATCGGACCGGTGAAGATTTCTTCCTTTGATGAATCCCAGATCATGAAAAACAGGCTGTTCATGCCGGACGCCGACGCGGCGGAAAAAGCCTCGCTCTGGCTGGAACAGTGCATGAGGGAAAAGAACTCTTCGGGGGGGTCCGTTGAATGCCTGGTTTCGGGAATGCCCGCCGGAGCAGGAGATCCGGTCTTTGACAAGCTGGACGCCTGCCTGGCAAAAGCCATTATGTCGATCGGCGCCGTTAAGGCCGTGGAGATCGGTGACGGGATCGCCGTGGCAGAAGCCACCGGAGCCCAGAACAACGACCCCTTCCTTCCCTGCGTCCCGGATTCCACCTCCATCCGCAAGGCATCCAATCATGCCGGAGGCATTCTGGGCGGAATCTCGGACGGCAGTGATATACGGATCCGGGCATCCATCAAGCCGACTCCTTCCATCTCCCGCGTCCAGAAAACCGTCAGCAGAAGCGGAGAGGCAGTGGATCTTTCCATTCACGGAAGACACGATCCCGTCATCGTTCCGCGGGCTGTCGTTGTTGTCGAAGCCATGACTGCCATAACGCTGGCAGATGCCCTTCTTGGCGGAATGTCTGCCCGTCTGGACAATGTAAAAGCCGTCTGGAAGCGTTGAAGAAGCCTGGGCTGACTGACATTTGAAGGCCGCCCGGAATTGCTGATAAATCAGGACAAAAAAACGGCAGAAACGCACCTGATCCGAAGATCTGCGGCGTCTCTGCCGGTTTTTTATCCTTTTAAGCGGATATCCCTGTGTTGTCTTTTTCTTTACAGCGCTGCTTTTGCGGTCTCAGCCAGCTTTGCAAAAGCCTCCTTATCCGCAACAGCCATATCTGCCAGAACCTTGCGGTTCAGATCAATGCCGGACTTCTTCAGGCCGTACATGAACTTGCTGTAGGACAGGCCGTTCATTCTGGCTGCAGCATTGATACGTGCGATCCAGAGCTGACGGAACTGACGTTTTCTCTGCTTTCTTCCCACGTAGGAAGAAGCCATTGCGCGCATAACGGACTGTTTTGCGATACGATACTGTTTGCTTCTGGCGCCTCTGTAGCCCTTTGCCAGCTTCAGTACTCTGTTATGTTTCTTTTTTGCGTTCAAACCGCCTTTAATTCTTGCCATAATTCCTTTTCCTCCTTAACCAGTTAATCGTACGGAAGTATTCTCTTCATGCTGCGTACATTTGTCTGATCCAGCACAGCTGCCTTTCTCAGATTTCTCTTACGCTTTGTCGTTTTCTTGGTTAAGATGTGGCTCTTATATGCTTTATGTCTGATCAGCTTACCTGTACCAGAAACCTTAAAACGCTTAGCCGCTGCTCTTTTTGTTTTCATCTTAGGCATAATTCATTCCTCCTTACTTGCGTTTCTCTGCCAGAACCATAGACATTGTTCTTCCTTCCACCTTGGCAGGCTTTTCCACCGTCGCGATGTCAGAAAGCTTTTCTGCGAAATCATCCAGAATATGACGGCTGGCATTCATATGCGCCATCTCTCTGCCACGGAACCGTAAAGTAACCTTTACCTTGTCCCCCTTGGTCAGAAACTTTCTGGCTGCGCCCACCTTGGTATTCAGGTCATTGGTGTCAATGTTGGGCGACATCCGAACTTCCTTAATATCCACGGTATGCTGCTTCTTACGCGCCTCTTTTTCACGGCGGGCCTGTTCATATCTGAACTTGCCGTAGTCCACAATTTTGCACACCGGCGGTTTGGCCATCGGGGCGATCTTAACAAGGTCGAGGCCGGCTTCCTGCGCCTTCATATAGGCCTCTCTCGCTGACATGATTCCCAGCTGATCCCCATTTTCTCCGACCAGACGGACCTCGCGGTCACGGATCTGCTCGTTAATCATTAACTCGCTAATCTTTAGTACCTCCCGAATAATCTCTGAAATGCTGATCCCCTGCAAAAAGAAAAAGTGGATAGACAGACTATCCACTCTCATACGACAGCACAGAACAGAGCTTGTCTGTCCTGATCTGAACATATTAACCCGAGTCACGCGCCGTGCTAAGGTGAGAGCAGATACTCTTCTTTCTTTTCAACATCTGCTACCATAACACGGGTTTCTGCTTTTGTCAATGCGGTTTTTCCAATATCCGGGCGTTCCAGGCTTTTTTTCCACGTTTTTTAACTGCATTTCTGTTCAAAAGCCAGCCGGCATTTTCAAGCGCTGAACCAAAACACAGAACAGCAGTTGATGAATGATGGAAAGTTATCTCTTCCAGGTTCTCTGCATGTGGATTTCGGTCTTCTCCCCGGTACAGACGCAGAGCAGGGCGTCTTTTTCTCTTCCCTCCCTGTCCTCCGCCCGCACGGCAAACCAGGACAAAACTGCCGGAAGTGCCGGATCCAGTACAGAAAAGCGAGAAAAATTCCCGTCTATCCCCGATCCGGTATACTTGACATAGGCCTCCTTGCCCGTCCAGACCTGAAAAAATCTGCCGGTAACGCCGGAAAACATACCCGTTCCGGAATTTATCCGCTGCAGACTCTTCTGCGCACACCGCCCGTCCTCCGGCTGAAAGTCAGCTGCCCTGGTGATCCAGCAGCTCTCCTCAGGATGGAACCATCGGCTCGCCAGAACCTGACACTGTTCTTCTCTTGTCCGGTTCTTACCTCCGCGAGTTTCCGGCAGCTGCAGATCAATCCCCACCAGGCAATCACCAAGCGCAATCATCCGTGTCCTCCCGCTGTCTGTGACAGAAAGATATCTTCCCGGCTGATTTACAAAAAACGGTTTCCCTTTTTCTGTTTTCCGGACTTCCCAGGAAGAATCTTCCGGATTCCCGAATCCGATTTTACAGCAGTAACTTTCGACCGCCTGCTGAAGGAAGGCTTCCTTTGTCTTTTTCCCGTCCATCCGGAAAGAAAAAATGCTGATCTGATGCAACTGTATCTCTCCCTCTCTGCGTGTGCGCAGTCCCACTTCCGCCCGCGTGAAACTCAGAATTTATAGACATGGTCGGAAAGCACATCGTCCGGCTGAAGCTGGGTCTTGTTCACATCCCGCACCATGCTGTTCAGTTCTTCCTCCCGGTATGTTCCGTCATCCGGGAGAATCAGGCACTCGTGAATGCTGCAGGGTATCATATAAAATCCGCTGTCCAGTCCCGCGCGGATAATTTCGATCTGATTCGGGTAGGCGATGGCGACAGCGCCAGCCACCCCGTCAGTGTTGGTCAGCACAAGAAGGCTGGAATCCGGAAGTTCGCCGTCGCGGGAATATTCCGGACTTTCCCTGAGAATATCACAGAGCCTGCGCAGAGTAGCCCGCTTTTTTTCCAGAGTATTCTGCCAGGCGTCTTTCCTCAGCTGATCCGTCCCGATCCCCCATTTTTCCAGGTGTGAAAGACTGATCTGTATGTGGTAATCCGACATTTTTCCATCCGCCTGGTAATAATAGCTGACCGCCAGATCCTGCCACGGCTCAAAAGGCATCCCGGACAGCCGTTCTTCGTTCTTTTTCCTATTGACAAGCTGGCAGTAAACGTGCGGGGCAACCGTCTCATAATGGAGGAAAAAATCTTCCGGAAGCGAATCTTTCACCGCCACACAGTGAAGATAGCTGTCAATGATTTCATCGGCGATTTCAGGAATACTCATGGAATACCGGGCTCTCCGGTAATAATCCTCCGGGTAGGCTGTGGGACTGACACAACCGCTCTTTCCTTTCAGGATTATGGCACGTTTTTTCAGTCCGTTGTTTTTACTGACCTCGCTGAGAGAGACAGAAAACATCCCTTCCGACTGTTTCTGCAGCTCCTTTACAAGCATACCCTCAAATTCCCTGTACTGCATCATAGCAAACTCCTTTCGACAGGACCGCGGAACGCGGCAGATTAGAAATGAAAAAAGAAATGTCCGGTTCTCCGCAGCGGAAGAATTTCCGGAAAAAAGAAACTGCCTTGAAAAGGCAGTTTCAGAATACCATGTTAACCGCCGAATGTCCAGCGGCAGCCCTGTCGGGAGCTGTTTTACAGAAATAAAAGATTACACACGCTTCAGATATTCACCGGTACGGGTATCAATCTGAACCTTGTCACCCTCATTGACAAAAAGCGGAACACTGATCTGCGCGCCGGTCTCAACCGTAGCCGGTTTGGACGCTCCCTGCGCGGTATTTCCGGCAAAGCCGGGCTCTGTCTCCGTGATAACCAGTTCTACAAACAGAGGAGCTTCTACAGCGAAAACATTGCCGTTGTAGGAGCAGATCTTAACCATCTCGTTCTCTTTGACAAACTTCAGGGAATCACCGACGGTCTCCTGATTGACAGCGATCTGGTCAAAGGTCTCTGTATTCATGAAGTAGTAAAGATCCCCGTCGTTGTACAGATACTGCATCTCCACACGGTCAATCCTGGCCGCCGGGAATTTCTCGGTCGGACGGAAGGTTTTTTCCACAACACCGCCATTGATGACATCCTTCAGCTTTGTTCTGACAAAAGCCGCGCCCTTACCCGGCTTTACGTGCTGAAACTCCATAACCTGACAAACCTTGCCTTCAATCTCCAGGGTAATGCCGTTTTTAAAATCGCCAGCTGCTACATCTGCCATCGTGATGTTCCTCCTTAAAAACCATGTATATATTTAGTGTAAACCGCGCTTCCTGCAGAAATCCGGCCGCAAAACAAAGACGGACACATGCCTGCATGCAGATCCATCCCGTTATGCTTCAGCGGCGGCAGAAATGCGCCTGAAGCTCACTCTTAAACGTTAAGATGATACCGTATTTCCCTACCTCTGTCAACACGGAATCTGTAGTCAGCCGCGTCTGTCCCTGTCGTAGCAGTCCAGCACTTTCTTCTCCAGCTTCCGCTTCAGGACAATCTGGATTTCCTCCTTCGGGTTGATCGGATTTACCAGAATGGTGTAGATCCCGGCTCTTCTGGCTCCCCACACATCGGTAAACAGCTGGTCGCCGATAAACAGCGTGTGCTGCTCATCCGTACCCAGAACCGTGCAGCCTCTCCGGTAGCCGCCGGTAAAGGGCTTGTTTGCCATGGAGATGAATTCTGTTCCCAGCGCCTCCGCAAACGGCATTACCCTGGCTCTCCGGTTGTTGGAGATCAGGCAGGTGCGAAAGCCGATGCCGCGGAGCTTCCGGAACAGCTCGACTGACCTGGCGTCCGCTGGCGCACCGTGGGGCACCAGCGTATTGTCCACATCAAATTCCAGTCCGCGGAATCCCTTCCGGTACCAGGCTTCAAAATTGATTTCATAGACGGACTCAGCCCGTTCATCCGGATAAAAAGCAGATAAAAAACGTCCCAAGCGATTACTCTCTTTCTCTGAGCGGTACATAGTCCTGCTCCGGAAGCACATTCTTGTAGGCAGGACGGATGATCTTATCGGTATTGATCAGTTCCTCCATGCGGTGGGCGCTCCAGCCGACAATACGGGCGCACGCGAAAATCGGCGTGTACAGCTCCGTCGGGAGATCCAGCATACTGTAAACAAAGCCGCTGTAAAAATCCACGTTCGCGCTGACGCCCTTGTAGATGTGTCTCTCATCCGCGATGACCTTCTTCGCCAGATCCTCGATCATGCTGTACAGCCGGAAGTCTTTCTCCCGTCCCTTCTCTTCTGCCAGTTTCTCCACAAACTTCTTGAATATTTCCGCCCTCGGATCGGAAATGGAATACACCGCGTGTCCCATGCCGTAGATCAGCCCTTTCCGGTCAAACGCCTCCTTGTGAAGAAGCATGCGCAGGTATTCCTCTACCTGTTCCGGATCGGTTGTGTCTTTCACGTTCTTTTTCAGATCCGCGATCATTTCCACCACCTTGATATTGGCGCCGCCATGTTTCGGTCCCTTCAGAGAGCCCAGAGCCGCGGCGATAGTGGAATAGGTGTCCGTTCCGGAAGAAGTCACCACATGTGTGGTAAACGTAGAGTTATTACCGCCTCCATGTTCCATATGGAGCACCAGGGCCAGATCCAGCACCTTGGCCTCAAAGTGGGTGAATTTTTTATCCGGGCGGAGCATCCGGAGAATATTTTCTGCTGTGGAGAGAGTGCGGGACGGATTGTGAATATAAAGACTCTTCCCCTTAATATAATGATTGTAGGCCTGATAGCCATAAACAGAAAGCATGGGGAAATCCGCGATCAGATTCAGGCACTGCCGCAGTACATTGGACAGACTGATGTCATCCGGATTGTTGTCGTAGTAATACAGGGTCAGCACACTTCGGGAAAGCGTGTTCATCATGTTTTTGCTGGGAGCCTTCATAATCACGTCGCGGACAAAATTTTTGGGAAGCGCCCGCTGGTTCGCCAGCAGCTTTGTGAATTCCTTCAGTTCGGCTTCATTCGGAAGACTTCCGAACAGAAGCAGGTAAGCGGTCTCCTCAAACCCGAACCGGTCTTCCTCCAGAAATCCCGCCGTCAGCTTTTTAATGTTGATGCCGCGGTAGTACAGTTCCCCGTCGCAGGGGGTCTTTGCCCCGTCCACATCCTTAAACGCCACAATATTGGAAATCTGCGTCAGGCCGGCAAGAACGCCGGTCCCGTTCAGATCGCGCAGGCCGCGCTTCACATCATATTTCTTGTACAGTGAAGTATCCAGGGTGGAATGATTCACACACTCGCTGGTAAGCATTTCTATCTGGGGTGTTGTTTTCATCTGAAAACTCATCGGATTCTTTTCCTCTCTTTCCCTGTTCTATTTTGCCAGCCTCTGACAGCGGATCTCCTACTGATGATAGGTCTCCAGAAAATCAGAAAGCTTCTGCATTGCCTGTGACAGCGTTCTGCGGTGAGGCAGATACACAATTCTGAAATGATCCGGCGCAATCCAGTTAAACCCGGTTCCCTGCACAACAAGCACCTGCTTCTGATGAAGGAAATCGTAGGCAAACTGCATATCATCGGTAATATGAAATTTTTCGATGTCCAGCTTCGGGAAGATATAAAAGGCAGCCTTCGGTTTGACAACGCTGATACCCGGAATATCCTTCAGTGCATTGTAGATAAACTCTCTCTGCTCATATATTCTTCCGCCCGGAACAATGTATTCGTTGACGCTCTGGTACCCGCCCAGCGCCGTCTGGACAATCGACTGTGCCGGAACATTGGAGCAGAGACGCATGTTGGAAAGCATGTTCAGGCCTTCCATATAATCTTTTCCCTTAGACAGATCGCCGGACAAAACCATCCAGCCGATCCGGAACCCGGCAATCATATGCGATTTGGAGAGGCCGGAGAAGGTAACGCAGAACAGATCCGGAGCCAGAGAGGCAATGGAAGTGTGCTGATACCCGTCCATAATCAGACGGTCGTAGATCTCGTCGCAGAATATCATCAGCTCGTGTTCCCTGGCAACCCGGACAATCTGCTCCAGCACATCCTTTTCATACACCGCGCCGGTAGGATTATTCGGGTTGATAACAACAATCGCCTTCGTTTTGTCGGTAATCTTCGACTTGATGTCTTCGATGTCCGGATTCCAGTCCGCCTGCTCATCGCAGATATAATGAACCACATGCCCGCCGGAAAGCGTCGCGCAGGCTGTCCAGAGCGGATAATCCGGCGCCGGAATCAGAATTTCGTCCCCATCGTCCAGCAGCGCCTGCATGGCCAGATTGATCAGCTCGCTGACGCCGTTGCCCGTGTAGATGTTCTGAATGTGCAGATTCGGGAGCTTCTTCAGCTGATAATACTGCATGATTGCTTTTCTGGCGGAGAACAGTCCGCGGGAATCCGAGTACCCCTCGCAGTCCGCCGCATTCTGAATCAGATCCGCAATGACCTCATCCGGCGCTGAAAAACCGAAAGGAGCCGGATTTCCGATGTTCAGCTTCAAAATTTTGCGTCCTTCCTCTTCCATCCTGGCGGCCTCTGTAACCACCGGGCCCCGCACATCATACAAAACATTGTCCAGTTTAGAGGATTTCTTAAAAGTTCGCATAACCAGGCCTCCTTGGCTGTTTTTGTTGATAACGATTGATTTATCATACCATTTTTATGCACAACTTACAACTCATGGATTGAGGCGGCAGAAGCCAGGTTACATGGGGAGCTTGCTTGACAGTGGGGCTGTAAGATACAAATCCCGGCCGGGAAATACAGAAAGCATCTGCATTCCCGTCCGGGATTATTCTTTGCGGCCGGATCTCTCTATTCAGCTGAGCATCATCCGGTCATTGGAAAATTCTTCTCCGGCTGCCTCCTCAAATTTTTCAAGCAGCTGAGAAACCTTCAGATTTTTCTTATCCTCTCCGGACACATCAAAAATAATATGTCCCTCATGCATCATGATCAGCCGGTTTCCGTGCGCGATGGCATCCCTCATATTGTGGGTGATCATAAGCGCCGTCAGATGGTCTTCGTCGATGATGCGTTCTGTTGCATTAAGAACCTTCTCCGCGGTCTTGGGATCCAGCGCGGCCGTATGCTCGTCCAGAAGCAGCAGCTTCGGTTTCTGGAGTGTGGCCATAAGAAGCGTCAGCGCCTGACGCTGTCCGCCGGAAAGAAGGCCGACCTTGGACGTCATCCGGTCCTCCAGTCCGAGGTTCAGAAGCTTCAGCCGCTCCCTGTATTCCCCGCGCTCCGCCTGGGTCACTCCCCAACGGAGTCCCCTTCGTCTTCCCCTGCGCTTTGCCAGTGCCAGGTTCTCGTCGATCTGCATAGTGGCTGCCGTTCCGGTCATCGGATCCTGAAATACCCGTCCGATCAGCTTTGCCCTCCGGTAATCCGGCAGTCCCGTCACATCCTGTCCGTCTATGGAGATGGAACCGCTGTCCACCGGCCACACGCCTGCAATCGCATTCAGCAGCGTGGATTTTCCGGCTCCGTTGCCCCCGATGACCGTGACAAAATCCCCGTCGTTCAATGTCAGGCTGACATTGGTCAGCGCCCGTTTTTCATTGATGGTGCCGGGATTAAAGGTTTTACTGATGTTTTTAATTTCCAGCATTTACTTTCCCTCCCCTCTCGCGTTTCTTGCCGCACGGGAGAAGGAGCTCTTCCGCTGTCCCTTCAGATACGGTACTGCAAGGAAGATGGCAACGATAATCGCCGTGAACATCTTCATCAGATTGGAATCAATCTTCAGCCAAAGCACCAGCGTGTAAACCAGATAATAAATAATTCCGCCGATAACGACAAAGATCAGGCGTCCCAGGAAATTCAGCCGTTTTCCCATAACGGCCTCGCCAAGCACCTCGCCGATAATGACGGCGGCCAGTCCGATAACGATGGATCCTCTTCCGCTGTTGACATCGGCAAAGCCCGAATACTGAGCGGCAAGGCCTCCGGCCATTGCGACAATAGCATTGGAGAGCGCCAGGCCAACAACCTTCATCATACTGATATTAATTCCCTGCGCCTTTGCCATCTGTTCGTTGCAGCCGGTTGCGCGGATCGCCGATCCGACCTCGGTTCCAAAAAAGATATAGAGAATAATGATCAGGACAGCCGCCATGATTCCGCCGACCCAGATGGCAAGGGGAACGGTTCTTCCGGACAGAATCAGGACATATTTGTCAACACTGACCGCCTGATTGGCCTTCATCGCCATGATCAGAAGGTTTACGGAATACAGCGCGTACTGCGTCAGAATTCCCGCAAGGATTGCCGGGATGCCGAGAAGCGTATGAAGCATTCCCGTGACCGCTCCGGCGAGCAGTCCCGCAAGAAAGGCCATGGCCAGCGCGGCCCATGGATTCCAGCCTGCCAGGATCAGCATAACCGTAACCGCCCCTCCGGTAGAAAAGGTTCCGTCCACGGAAAGATCGGCAATATCCAGAAGCCGGAAGGTAATATAGACCCCCAGGGCCATCATGCCCCAGATCAGGCCCTGTGCGATTCCCGCCGGGAACCTGCCAAGCAGGTCCAGCGGATTCAGTGACGCAAAGTAAGCCGCCATAGTTCAGTAGTCCCCCTGTCTGTTATGATTCAGAATCTTCTTCCGGCGTATAAGCCTTGTAGCCGTCCGGAACGGTAATGCCAAGAGCTTCGCAGAGTGTCGGATTGTATTCCTTGACCGGATTCTGGTAATATTCGATCGGCATGGTGGAGATATCGGACTCTCCCTTCAGAATCTTAACAGCCATATCTCCGGTGGTTTTGCCAAGCTCATAGTAATCAATGGAAAGCGTGGCCACGCCGCAGCCCGCCATGATTCCTTCCTCGCCGCAGACAATCGGAACACCTGCCGGCTGAGCCACATTGTTGATGGCCTCTGTGCAGGAAGCAGCCGTGTTGTCTGTCGGAATATAGAGAACATCGTTGTTGCTGCATGCCTCTCCTACAACAGAAGAAACATCATTGGAATCGGAAAATGTGTAGGTAGTCACCGTAAGTCCGGCCTTCTCCAGATACTCCTGAACCTTATCCGCCTGATATTTGGAGTTCGGCTCAGCGGAACAGTATACGATGCCGACGTTCTTCGCGTCCGGGAATAGCTCGGAAACCATGGCTGCCTGCTGATCCAGCGGAGCCAGATCGGAAGTACCGGAAATGTTTCCTCCTACGGTTCCGTCAAAATCACTGATATCCAGTGCCACACCGTATTCTGTGATGGATGTTCCTAGAATCGGAATCGTACTGGTTGCCGCAGCAGCGGACTGCAGAGAGGCAGTAGCATTGGCAAGAATCAGATCGCAGTTCTCGGAAACCAGGTTCTGGCAGATCTGTGTAGCGGTGGAAGCGTCTCCTGCCGCATTCTGCTCGTCAAATTTCACCTTGTCCCCAAATTCCGCTTTCAGCTCATCCTCGAAGCCTTTTGTCGCCGCGTCCAGAGCCGGGTGCTGAACCAGCTGGCAGACACCGACAAGATAGGTTCCGTCGGAATTCGCTGTTCCCGAAGAGGCCTTGACATCCTCGGAAGATGCTGCCGCTGCCGACGCAGAAGCAGAGGAAACCGCAGAAGAAGCCGTGTCTGCGGAAGAAGATGCGGATGCCGCCTTGGAAGAAGTGCCGCCGGTACATCCGGCAAGCATAGCTGCTGCCATAAGGGCAGCGGTACAAACCGATGCTGCTTTTTTCATTTTCATAGTATTTTCCCTCCCTGATAAGATCTTTAGCACATAAATGCGTAACGCGTTGGTGCGTTGGTGTGCTAAAGTACTTTGACAACTATAGCATACCTCCCGGAACACGTCAACGGCACTGTTTCTTCCAAACGCTCCCTAAAGTCCGGAAAAAGCTGCCGGATCACTCCAGCAGCTTTTTCAGCTCATCCATAAATGTATTGACATCCTTAAATTCCCGGTAAACGGAGGCGAACCTTACATAGGCAACCGGATCCAGATCCTTCAGGCGGTTCATGACGATCTCTCCGATTTCCGTACTGGGGATCTCCTTATCCTCCCGGTTGAATATTTCAATCTCAACCTTATTGACCAGCTCGTTGATTTGCTGGATGGAGACCTTCCTCTTATGGCAGGCCCGCAGCACACCGTTAAAAATCTTGTCCCGGTTATACTGCTCTCTGCTCTGATCCTTTTTGATGACAATCAGAGGAATCATCTCTATTTTCTCATAGGTAGTAAACCGTTTGCCGCAGTTATCGCACACCCTTCTTCTTCTGATTGAGTTATTTTCTTCTACCGGTCTGGAGTCTACTACGCGGGTATTCTCACTGCTGCAGTAAGGACATTTCATGATACTTCCAACCTCTGACAATCAATTTTCAGCAAAGTCTTGTTCCGCAGTTCGGACAGAACTTTGCCCCGTTAACCTTCGTTCCGCAGTTGGGGCAGAAATTAACGGCTTTGCCGCCTGCACCCTGCTCCTGGGCAGACGGCGCGCCGGAAGTCTTCTGAACCCCGATTGCCTGCGGCCCGGCTTCGGTCGTCGACGGATCCGTCTGCATATCCCGGGACGCCTGCCTGAACTGGCTGGCCATCTGCTGTCCCATTGCCATTCCCATGCCGATTCCGGCCATGGCTCCGGCGGTATTTCCGGCAGCGGAATTGCCGGAGCTTAAAGCATCCGCCATTGCCATCTGCTGGTATTTATTCATATCTCCGACCATGCTCTGAGAGGCTGCCTTCTCCGCCATGCGCTGGATTTCTTCCGGATAGGAAACGCTGGCTATGGAAAAATCCGTGATGCCGATGCCGATCTTGCACAGCTCGTAATCCAGATCTGTCTGAATCCCCCTGCCGATATCACCCGCAAAGGCCTGCAGGTGGAACATGTCCTGTCCCTCCTGAACAATATGCTTCATGAGAAGCTGATCCAGCTTGGAAATAATCCGGTTCTTTACATCCGCCACTGTGAATACAGATTGAACGCCGGCCACCTTCTCGATCAGCACCTGATCGTCTGAAACCTTGCAGGTAAAGGTACCGAATGCCCGCACCGGCATGCCTCCCGGCAGCCCCTGCGCAGGGATCAGAATGGCGTTTTTAGTTCCCCATTTCCCGGTGATCTCCTTTGTGTTGACAAACAGTACCTCGGCGCGGAGGCCACTGTTAAAGCCGAACCGGAAACCTTTTAGCGTGGAAAGAAAAGGAATGATCTGAGACTCGATGTCAAAACTTCCCTCATCCCGGAAAATACCCTCCGTCTTCCCGTTGTACATGAAAATCGCGTCCTGGCCGGGACGGATAATCAGCCTGCTTCCCTTTTTCACCTCGCTGTTCGGCCATTTCCAGAAAAGCATCTCCTCGTCGAAATCCGACCATTCCACAACATTTGCGAACTGACTGCCTAAGCCCATTGCCATTCCTCCCGCTGCGATTTACATACCGAGTTTCTTCTTCAGTGCCTCCAGCTCTGCGTCCACGCTCTGGTCTGCGCCATCGTCATACTTCTCTGTAAGTTTTTCCACAGAGGTATCCTCGGAGGACCGGTTCAGCTCCGCCCTGGCATTCGCCTCGTCCAGCATCCGCTGCGCCTTTGTCTCCATCCGGTCGAACGCAGCATTTCCGTCTGTGAGGTTCATGCTGCCGACTTTTTCGTTCAGATCATTAATCTTCTGCTGCGCCTTTGCCGCAGCGACCGTAGCCTTGACAGAGGCCTTTCTCTCGTTCAGCGAGGCGATATCTTTGGTCAGCTTGTCGTGCATCTGACGCATCTTGTCTGCGTTTTCCGCCGTGGCATCCGCCGTTTTCTGAAGAGTCTCCCGGCTTTTTGCAAGCTCTGTCTTTTTAGAAAGAAACGACCTGGCGTCCGCCTCGTTTCCGGCAAGAAGAGCCTTCTCCGCATACGCCTGCATCTTCGCGATCTGGGCATCGCACTCCGCAAGATCTCTTTTCGCCTTTTCCGCGTCAGCCATCACAGCCGCCGTCTCCGCCTTTACCTTTCCCAGATCGCTTTCCATGTCCCGGAGATACTGGTCAATCATTTTTTCAGGGTCTTCTGCCTTGTCCAGAAGAGCATTGATGTTCGCGGACATTATGTCCTTAAAACGCTTTAGGATTCCCATATCGGTGTCCTCCATCCAATCAAACCAACAAGAACCAGATGCTTTATGTCCTTCTTATCCGTCATTCCCCGCCGCTGCCGGCAGGGTGCCCCGAACCCGGAGCTGTTACTACCATTATATACAAATCCGGTTCTGTTGAAAAGCAAAACCGGACATCCTATCGCTCTATTCTATTTCAAAAAAACTGCCCCGATCGCCCCGAAGAGACCCATGGAAGCCAGAGCCATAATGACACCGGCGATACAGACACCGCACATGACGGCAATTACGCTTTTACGGAAGTTCATGTCCAGAAGGCTGGCAGCCAGCGTGCCGGTCCAGGCCCCGGTTCCGGGAAGAGGAATGCCGACAAAGAGCATCAGTGCCGCGAACAGACCATTTCCGGCTCCCTTCTGCAGCTTTTCCCCGCCTCTTTTTCCTTTTTCCAGAATCCAGCGGAACGGTTTTCCGATCACCCTTTTATCTGCCCCCCATTCCAGAATTCTTCTGGCAAACAGATAGATAAAGGGTACCGGGAGCATGTTCCCGATCACGCAGAGAATATAGGTGGGGATCAGGGGAAGCCCCAGACCGACTCCGATTGGAATGGCACCGCGGAGCTCGACAATCGGAACCATTGATACCAGAAAAGTAATCAGATATTTTGTAAACATAAATTTTAATACCCCCATGGGAAAAAGGGGCAGCCAGTCTTAAAGGATGCCGGCAGCCGCCAATGCAAGAACCAGCGCTCCCAGCACAATCCTGTACCAGCCGAACACCTTAAAGTCATGTTTCCTGATATACCCCATCAGGAACCGGATCACGAAAATCGATACCACAAAGGAAACCACCATGCCGGTCAGGAGGATTACCGCCTCCGCAGCCGTAAAATGCAGTCCGAATTTTGCCAGCTTCAGGACGGAAGCCCCAAACATGGTCGGAATTGCCAGAAAGAAAGTGAACTCCGCCGCCACGGTTCTGGACATGCCAAGAAGCAGTCCTCCGACGATGGTCGCTCCGGAACGGGAGGTTCCGGGAATGACGGCAAGCGCCTGAAAACAGCCGACCAGAAAAGCGTTTTTCCAGCTGATCTGCCGGATCCGGGAGATCCGGGACTTCCTTCCCCTGTTCCAGTTCTCAATCACAATAAAGAGAACACCGTACAGAATCAGCATTACCGCAACAGGAACCGGCTTGTACAGATGCGCCTCCAGCCAGTCGTCAAAAAGTGCACCCACGATTACGGCCGGAATCAGTGCCACGGCGATCTTCAGCCAGAGCACAATCTTGTCCATGTACAGATATTTATCCGCAAAATTCTGAAATTTCCTTGTGAATCCGCCTTCTGCCCGATAGCTGAACTGTGTTTCCTCCGGTGCGTTACCGGCAGTGTGAAACGGCCAGAGCCTCCAGAAATAGATCACAACGACGGCCAGGATCGCTCCCAGCTGAATGACCACATTGAACATCTCCGTGAAAGACTCGCTCTGTCCCAGATCCAGAAGATTTCCCACCAGGATCAGGTGGCCGGTACTGCTGACGGGAAGCCACTCCGTGACTCCCTCCACAATACCGAGAATAATTGTTTTCAGCAATGTAAACAGCATGGATTAAGCCTTTCCTCTTCTGTCTATTCTGGCGATATCAATCAGATGCAGATTGCGGCTGTCTGTGTTCTCCAGAGAGGTTACCAGCGCCTCCGCCGTATCAATAGCCGTTATAACATTCACTCCGGTTTCTATGGCGGCGCGGCGGATGACAAAACCGTCATGGGAATGTTCCACGCCCTGCTCCGGAATATCAATCACGAGGTCAATTTTATGTCCCAGAATCAGATCCATCAGATTGGGGCTTGGCTCCTCGATCTTATTGATCGGAAGCGCGCGGACGCCGCAGGCGTTCAGATCCGCCGCGGTTCCTCTGGTAGAATAAATCTTATAGCCCAGTGCCGCAAACCTGCGGGCAATCGGCACCATGGCCTCCTTGTCGCGGTCGCGCACGGTGATGATCATATTCCGGTATTTCGGCAGGCGGATGCCCGCTCCAAGAAATGCCTTGTACAGAGCCTCGTTAAAGGTGTCCGCGATACCGAGGCATTCTCCGGTGGATTTCATTTCCGGTCCGAGGCTGATATCCGCGTCCCGGATCTTTTCGAAGGAGAACACCGGCATCTTGATCGCCAGATAATCCGCCTCCGGCTGCAGTCCGGGATCGAAGCCCAGCTCCCGGATCTTGTGTCCCAGGATGACCTGGGCGGCAAGCGGCACAATCGGAATTCCCGTGACCTTGCTGATGTAGGGAACCGTCCGCGAGGATCTGGGGTTCACCTCGATAACATATACCTCGTCCTGATAGACAATAAACTGAATATTAATCATGCCAAGGACATGCAGGGCTCTTGCCAGCTTAGTCGTGTCCTCCTCGATCTTCTTTTTGATTTTGTCCGAAAGGCTTCTGGCCGGGTAAACAGAAATACTGTCTCCGGAATGAATACCCGCCCTCTCGATATGCTCCATGATACCGGGGATCAGGATGTCCTGGCCGTCGCAGACAGCGTCAACCTCGATTTCCTTCCCCTCCAGATACTTGTCTACCAGAATCGGATGGTCCTGCGTGTAGCGGTTGATCACGCCGATATACTTCACAATATCCTCGTCGTTTATGGCAATCTGCATGCCCTGTCCGCCGAGAACATAGGACGGGCGGACAAGAACCGGATAACCCAGCTCGTTGGCGACTTTTACTGCCTCTTCCGCCGTGTAAACGGTGTGTCCCGCGGCTCTCGGAATCTGTGTCTGCTGAAGGATCTCGTCAAAGAGCTCTCTGTCCTCCGCGGCATCCACGTCTTTGGCCGAAGTGCCGAGAATCGGGACGCCCATCTCCATGAGCGCCTGCGTCAGCTTGATGGCCGTCTGGCCTCCAAACTGCACCACCGCGCCGTCCGGGTGCTCCAGCCTGACGACATTCTCCACATCCTCCGGGGTGAGCGGCTCAAAATACAGACGGTCTGCAATATCAAAGTCGGTGGAAACCGTTTCCGGATTGTTGTTGATGATGACAGTCTCCCAGCCTTCTTTGGAGAACGCCCAGGTCGCATGTACGGAACAAAAGTCAAACTCGATGCCCTGTCCGATGCGGATCGGCCCCGATCCGAGGACGAGAACCTTCTTGCGGTCATGTCCCGGCAGCGACTCGTTTTCTCCGCCGTACACAGAATAATAATACGGCGTAGTCGCGGCGAACTCCGCCGCGCAGGTGTCTACCATCTTATAGGAAGCGGTAATTCCGCAGGTTTCACGCATTGCCTTTACATCTGCTTCGGACAGTTTCCCGTTCAGCTTTGCGATCAGGTAATCCGGGAACTCCATACGTTTCGCCTCGCGCAGAAGGTCCTCGGTGAGCTCCTGTGTTTTCAGAGAGTGCTCCATCTCCACCAGAATGGCAATTTTATCAATAAACCACTCGTCAATCATGGTGATCTCGTGGATCTTCCGGTAGGAAATATTGCGGCGGACCGCCTCTGCAATTCTCCAGATCCTCATATCATCCACGACTGCCAGCTGATCCACCAGCTGATCCGTGGTGAGCCCCGTAAAATCATAGGACATCAGAGAATCCACATGCTGTTCCAGCGAGCGGATCGCCTTCATCAGGGCGCCCTCAAAATTCGTGCAGATGCTCATGACCTCACCGGTCGCCTTCATCTGCGTGGTCAGGGTTCTCTTCGCGCTGATGAATTTGTCAAAAGGCAGACGGGGAATTTTCACGACGCAGTAGTCCAGCATGGGCTCAAAGCTCGCGTAGGTTTTTTTCGTAATGGCATTGGGGATCTCGTCCAGTGTATACCCCAGGGCGATTTTCGCGGCAACCTTGGCAATCGGATAGCCGGTCGCCTTGGACGCAAGCGCGGAAGAACGGCTGACACGGGGGTTTACCTCTATAACGCAGTATTCAAAGCTTTCCGGGTTCAGCGCGTACTGGACATTGCAGCCTCCGGTAATTCCCAGCTCTGAAATAATGTTCAGAGCGGAGGTACGGAGCATCTGGTATTCCTTATCTCCCAATGTCTGGCTGGGCGCCACGACAATGGAGTCTCCTGTGTGTACGCCGACCGGATCAATATTCTCCATGTTGCAGACGGTGATCACATTTCCGGCGGAATCCCGCATCACCTCGTACTCGATTTCCTTCCAGCCGGAGATGCAGCGCTCCACCAGCACCTCTCCCACACGGGAGAGCCGGAGCCCGTTGGAAAGGATCTCTACCAGTTCCTCCCGGTTTCCGGCGATTCCTCCGCCGGAACCACCCAGCGTGTAGGCGGGACGCAGGACAACCGGGTAGCCGATCTTCTCCGCGAAAGTGATGCCGTCCTCCACGTTATGGACAACAAGAGAAGCCGCTACCGGCTCGCCGATTTTTTCCATCGTATCCTTGAAGGTCTGCCGGTCCTCGGCCTTTTTTATAGTCAGCGCTGTCGTTCCGATCAGGCGCACGTTCTGCTCCTTCAGGAACCCTCGCTCTTCCAGCTCCATGGCAAGATTCAGACCTGCCTGTCCGCCCAGTGTGGGAAGAACGCTGTCCGGCTTCTCCTTCCGGATCAGCTGCTCCACCACCTCTACCGTCAGGGGTTCAATATAAACCCTGTCCGCGATATCCTTATCCGTCATGATGGTCGCCGGGTTGGAATTCAGCAGGACAACCTCCACTCCCTCTTCCTTCAGAGAACGGCAGGCCTGGGTACCGGCGTAATCAAATTCGGCTGCCTGTCCGATGACGATGGGACCGGAACCGATAACCAGAACCTTTTTTATACTCAGATCTCTTGGCATTACTTATTTCCTCCCATCATCTCAATAAAACGGTCAAACAGATACCCGGAATCCCTCGGTCCCGGAGAAGCCTCCGGATGGAACTGCACGGTGAAGATGTTTTTGTTCAGATATTTCAGCCCCTCATTTGTCTGATCGTTGACATTGACATAGGCAGGAACCGCCACCTTCGGGTCTACCGTGTCCGTGTCCACCACATAGCCGTGGTTCTGGCTGGTAATGTACACCCGCCCGGTGGAAAGATCCCGGACCGGATGGTTGCCTCCCCGGTGCCCGTATTTCATCTTTTTGGTATCGGAGCCTGTCGCCAGCGCCATCAGCTGATGTCCCAGGCAGATCGCAAAAATCGGCGTATCGGATTCATAGAGCTTGCGGATCTCCCGGATTTCGTTCGGGCAGTCCTTCGGATCTCCCGGCCCGTTTGTCAGCATAATGCCGTCCGGATGCGTTCCCAGTATCTCCTCGGCGGAAGTCCAGGCCGGATAGACCGTCACATCGCAGCCTCTCTTCTGAAGGGAGCGGATGATATTCTCCTTTACTCCGAGATCCAGAAGGGCAACACGCAGGTTTTTCCCTGTACGCCCCTGTCCGTCTCCTTCCCAGTCGGCAGGCACAGCTTTAACCGCCATGGCATGTCCGTCCGGAATGGAGTTTTCCTGCATGCCCGCCGGATAAAATTCCGGCTCGGAGCGCGTCACAAGCTCCACCTCGTTTCCGGTCCGGTAGCTTTTAATCCTCGGAAGAACCTCCTCCAGACGGAAATTTTCGTCCGTGGTGATCATACCGTTCATGGTTCCGCTCTCCCGGAGCTTGCGGGTCAGCGCTCTTGTATCAATACCGGCTATTCCCGGAATATCATATCGTTTCAAAAATCTCTGAATGGTGTCCTGGCTGCGGAAATTGCTGGGCATCCGGGAGAGTTCCCGCACAATGTAACCGTCCAGCCACGGGCGGAGAGATTCCTGGTCGTCCCCGCAGATTCCGTAGTTTCCGATCAGAGGATAGGTCATGCAGACCGCCTGACCCGAATAGGAAGGGTCGGTGAGAACCTCCAGATATCCGGTCATGGATGTGTTAAATACTACCTCGCTGATTACCTCTCTGCGGGAGCCGATGCTTGTTCCGGAAAAAACTGTACCGTCCTCCAAGATCAAAAAAGCCTTCATATTTTCATCCTTTCCTCAAAGCTGCTGCTAACCTTCACATTCCCGTGCCACGCTAAAGCATGCCCGGTCCTGCATGCAAGCATGCGTCCCGTCCTGCTTTGCGACTGGACTGCCTGGTTACGTTGCATAAGTCCCCCGCGCTGCTCCGCTGCCTCAGGCAGCTCCCGCATCGCTAACAGGTATTCGCATTCCCGTGCCGCCTTCGCGTCACTCCATGCTCATACCTGTTGTCGTCGCTAAAGCATGCCCGGTCCTGCATGCAGGCATGCGTCCCGTCCTGCTTTGCGACTGGACTTATGCAGTAAAAAGGGAATGGAACCCCGTCAGGATTTCATTCCCTCATTATACAAGTTTTCTGTTCAGTTGGCACTACCCAGATTCCGGTATTCTTCATATATCATTCCTAAAAAAAGACCGAACCTCAGTCTGAGTTCCGGTTTTTGAAAAGGCTGCAGGAAGCGGGACTTGAACCCGCACAGTATTGCTACCACAGGCACCTGAAGCCTGCGCGTCTGCCAATTCCGCCATTCCTGCATATGTTCTGTTTGTGGGCTGTTTCGCTCACAACGGATATACTACCAGATAGCCGTTTTCTTGTCAACGGAATTTTATCTGATTTTCCGAATTCGCATACTTCCATGTTTTCTAAGGAAATTATCAGAATCCTGTACATTCGTCTTACTCTCTGACAACGAATTCCCAGGCGCAAAGCCGCTACTGCTTCTTACCGTTATCTCGCCCAGGGGAAATGTCTTCATTTCTCCCTGGGTGGAGCACATTGCAAAAATAATGCGCAAGAAATGATAAAGAATACAGAAGGAACTGCCCGCTCCTCTCCGCAGGGTCAGAAGCGGTTGACGGCCTCCGCGAACCGCAGGAACGCCTGTCTTCCTTCCGGCGTCCGCTTGTAGACTCCGGCATCCTCCAGAACTCTTGCAAAGACTCTGCCGATCTCGTTCTGCAGGATTTCGTCTATATTGGAGGCGCTGATTTCCGGGTAAGACGGCAGGAATTTTTCTACCCAGTCCGCGTGTTTCTCCAAATCCGGGTTCCTTCGGATATCCGAACCTGTCAGAATTGCCTCCTTTAGTTCCTCCATCTCCTTCTTCAGCCGCGAGGGAAGAACTGCAAGTCCCATGACCTCTATCAGGCCGATGTTTTCCTTCTTAATATGATGCAGCTCCTCGTGCGGATGGAAAACCCCGAGAGGATACTGATCCGTCGTGATGTTATTGCGCAGCACCAGGTCCAGCTCATAATTATCTCCGTTTTTCCTGGCAATCGGTGTGATCGTGTTGTGCGGCACTCCGTCTGTCCGCGCAAAGATAAATGCGGATTCATCCGTATATTCCCGCCACGCTCCGAGAATTCTGTCCGCCAGATCCACCACTCGCTCCGAATCCGTTCCGTCCAGGCGGATGACGGACATCGGCCACCGGACAATACCTGCCGAGACATCCTCGAACCCGGAAAAGACCAGCTTCTGTTCTATTTCCGCCCTGGCCATGGCAAAGGAATAATTTCCGCCCTGAAAATGGTCATGGCTTAAGATCGAGCCTCCCACAATCGGCAGATCCGCGTTCGATCCGACAAAATAATGTGGAAAAAGCTTTACAAAATCAAAGAGCTTCCGGAATGTGTCCTTGTCAATTTTCATCGGCACATGCTGCGAATTAAAAACGATGCAGTGCTCATTGTAGTAGACATAAGGCGAATACTGAAATCCCCATCGGCTGCCGCGGATTGTCACTGGAATTACCCTGTGATTCTCCCTTGCCGGATGATCCGGCCTGCCCGCATACCCTTCGTTCTCCCGGCACAGCTGGCATTTGGGATAGCCGCTCTGCTTTGCCTTTCCCGCAGCCGCGATCGCCCGCGGATCCTTCTCCGGCTTAGACAGGTTTATGGTGATATCCAGATCACCGTACTCTGTCGGTGTCTTCCACTTCAGATCTTTTAACACCCGATATCGGCGGATATAGTTGGTGTGGCACGAAAAGGCGTAGTAGGCATCGGTCGCCTTTTTCGGACTTTCTATGTAAAGCTCCCGGAAACGGCGGATGACTTCTCCCGGCCGCGGCGTCAGCACCCCCATCAGCCGGGTATCAAAGAGATCCCGGAAAACCACACTGTCTCCGCCTGTCAGCCCACGGGAAACGGCATCCTCCGTCAGGATATCCAGAATCCCCTCCAGCACCGAACCGTCTGCTATTTTTTCCGCGTCCAGGGTTTCCGCAAAAGAAAGTGCATCCTCCTCGGTACCCTCATAGGCATCCAGCTCCATCTCCTTCAAAATACAGTTGATGCTGTATATTACATCCTCTTTTTCTATAAGTCCCGCCACAAGAGCGTAACCCACCAGATCCGCAACGGCCTGCTGCACCTGATTCATTTCACACCCCTCTTTTTTGTACTGCTCCCCGGTAAGCGGGGTGCCCCGACATGTATCTTTTTTTGTAAAATATCATTCTCACCACGTGAGTATCCATTTTCTTTTACTCGTCAAACGGACAGCAGTCCAAAATATACGCGGCGGCATCGCCGTCCTGACTGCAGCCATTTCAGAGCTTCATCGGGCCGCCTCCGACCTCTACGATATAAAAATCCGCGTCATATCCGATTTTCTTTTTGTACGCGGCGCCGACCTTTTCCTTAAATTCCTCCAGGGCGGAATCCTCGACAATAGAGACTGTGCATCCGCCGAAGCCGCCTCCCGTCATCCTCGATCCGATCACGCCGGGAACTTTCAGAGCCTCCTCCTGAAGGGTATCCAGCTCGATACCTGTCACCTCGTAATCTTTGCTGATGGAGGTATGCGCCTCATTCATCAGTTCACCGAACCGGCGTACATTCCCTTCCTTTAGAACCTTTACGGCCGCCACGCAGCGGGCGTTTTCGTAAACCGCATGCTTTGCCCTCTTCTGGCGCACCGGATCCTTGATGGCATCCTTGTAGACCTCAAAGCGCTCCGGAGTCAGATCGCACAGATGCTCAATATCCACCACCTTCCGGAGTTCCTCCAGCGCCTGCTCACACTCGCAGCGCCTTTCATTGTACTTGGAATCCGTCAGCTTGTGCTTTTTATTGGTATTGCTGATCACAATCTTCGCGTGTTCCAGCTTCAGAGGGACATACTCATATGCCAGATCCGCGGTATGGAGAAAAATCGCGTGATCCTTTTTCCCCATGGCAACCGCAAACTGATCCATAATCCCGCAGTTCATCCCGCAGTAATTATTCTCCGCATCCTGCCCGTAGATGGCCAGCATCTGGTTGCTCATCTCAAAACCATAGAGATCCCGCAGGGCAAATCCCGTCAAAACCTCCAGCGACGCGGAAGAGGAAAGCCCGGAGCCGTTGGGAAGATTGCCGTAGACAGCCATGTCAAAACCGGTTTCCACAGGGTACCCTTCCTTGATAAAGGTATACACGACTCCCTTCGGGTAGTTGGTCCAGCCGAATCGGTCGTCCGGCTGCAGTTCGTCCAGTGATGTCTCTATCACGCCTTTTCCGCAAGCGTTTACGGAATAGAAGCGAAGAATACGGTCATCTCTCCTGCGCATGGCGCCATAGGTTCCCAGTGTAAGCGCACAGGGGAACACATGGCCTCCGTTATAATCTGTGTGCTCTCCAATCAGGTTGACGCGGCCGGGCGCAAAATAAACTCTTCCGTCTCCCAGCTCTCCGAATTTTTCCTCAAAACCACGGATTACAGCCGCTTTCATCTTTTCCTGCGTACTCTCTGTCATTGTCATCTCTGTGTCCTCCGGACTGTCTTATGTTCTCTGATTTTATCCTATTTTCTCTCATATTGTAACAGGCCGCCAACCATTCCACAAGAATCCGTCAGGTTTCCTGCACTTCTTCCATCATATACAGGCGCGCATCAAAATCCTGATAGCACCGCACCTCTTCGTTCCATCCGTTTCCGGTGTAGGATCCGGTCAGTTTTACTCCTCCGTTCATCAGAACGGCTCCGGAGAGGGAAGCATACCGTTCCTTTTCTCCATCCAGTTTTACGAATCTGGCCGCTACCCGCTGCCCCAGGGAATCCTGTCGGATATGCACCGGGGTCTGGGTATTGATCAAGTCCCCGAACCGGCGGATATCCTCCTTATGCTCCGGATTCCGGAAGGAATATCGTTTTTCCGGATCCAGTCCGTCCGCCCGGTAACAGTGACAGGGGGCATTTGCCCTGACAAGCGTCTGAAGCGTAAAGCCGACTGCTTTTTTCCTGTCCGCGGACACACAGGTCCAGCTGTAATTCCGTTCTGCTCCGTTTCCGCCCTGTACATCCCCTGGCCCCCGGTAAAAGTTTCCCGTCTGCAGGACATCTCTCCACTGCTTGTACCACGCAATCTGACGGCGGATCTCCTCCAGCTCCTCCTTTTTCAGATCGTTCAGGTTCAGCTCATACCCGGAAATCCCGAAGGCCGACACAGCAAACCGGGTATAAAGGGTCGTTTTCCGAAGAGTCTGATGATTGGGGCTGGCCGAAACATGGGAAGAAAGGACAGACATCGGATAGCCGTAGCTGTACCCCTCCTGAATCTCCGCCCGACAGACCGGATCCGTATTGTCGCTCGCCCAGATCTGCGGAAAATAACAAAGCATTCCCAGATCAAACCGCCCGCCTCCGGAGGCGCACCCCTCAAACAGAATATGGGGGAACTTCCCCGTCAGCCGGTTCAGAAGCCGGTACAGGCCGCAGATATACCGGTGGCAGACTTCTCCCTGCTGTTCCGGCGGCAGGTTGGACGAAAAAGCATCCGAAAAAATCCGGTTCATATCCCATTTCACATAATCGGTTCCGGAAATGGAAAAGACACGGCTCATCTCTTCAGTCAGATAGTCCACCACATCCGGATTGGCCAGATCCAGAATTCTCTGATTTCTTCCTTCAGCATGGGGTTTACCCGGTATGGAGAGAGCCCAGTCCGGGTGATGCCGATAAAGGTTACTGTCCGTGTTGACCATCTCCGGCTCCACCCAGATGCCGAACCTCATTCCCATCGCGTGAATTTTTCTGCAGAGACCGTCCAGGCCGTCCGGCAGCTTTTTCCTGTTTTCCGTCCAGTCCCCCAGGGAACTGGTGTCGTCATTCCTGTTTCCAAACCAGCCGTCATCCAGAACAAACAGCTCGATTCCCACATCCCTGGCAGCTCTTGCCAGGCGGAGAAGTCTGCCCTCGTCGAACCGGAAATACGCCGCCTCCCAGCTGTTCAGGAGCACCGGCCGCGGCTGGCTCTTCCATTCGCCTCGCACAATATGGCCGCGCACAAAGGCATGCATCTGCAGACTGAGTCCGGTCCACCCTTGCGCGGAAAAAGAAAGCACTGCCTCCGGCGCATCAAAGGTTTCTCCCGGATGGAGCAGCCAGGAGAAGCCTCTGGGATGAATGCCGCAGAGAATCCTGGTCTTTCCGTATGCATTGACCTCCGCCGTCTCATAATGATTCCCGCTGTAAATCAGGTTCATGCCGATGCAGGGGCCATTCTTCTCTCCTGTTTCCGGCCAGCTGAACAGAACGAAGGGATTGGCCCGGTTGGAGGACGAACCGGCAGTCGAGGCCACCGTACAGCTCCCCGCTGTGACAGTCCTGTCCGTCCGGTACATCTCCCGCGCCCAGGCTCCCGTGAAGGAAGTCATCCGCAGGCCGCTTTCCGGAAGATCCAGCTGCGCGCTCAGCAGTCTTTCCAGTCTCACCGGTTCCCTGCCGGTGTTAACCAGGCGGCTGCTCCTGCAGATCACATCCTCCTCCTCATAAACATAGTAGTGCAGCTCCAGGAGAAGCTGGTACTGCCTGTCCCGCAGCGTCACGCAGAGATGGTTTCCTTCTTTTATCCCGTAAGAGGACGGCAGTTCCCCGCAGCATTCCTTTTCCTCCGAAATTTCCGCGTGGTCAAACAGAAAATCCGACGTCCTGCTTCCGTCCGCGTGAATAACCTCCACGAAAGGTTCCCGGATATCTCCCTTTCCCCCCGCGGACATCTCCAGACAGGTATCCTCCAGGAGAAGCGTCTTCTGATCCTGGCTGTAGCAGATCATGTTTCCGGTCTCGCACCCCCGCTTTTCTGAAAGCGCAAGGGCATCCTCCTCTGTGACAGTTCCCAGTGAGTCCCCGTAGTACAGGTGTTCCAGATGCCCGGAAGGCATTTTCCGGAACAGATAGGTGGTGTGCGCCGTCTGCAGGCAGAAAACTGTGTCATTCAAAATGGTAATCAAATCCTGTCCTCCTGATTGCTTCGTGCCGCGGTCTTTCCTTCCGTTTTACGGAACCTCGTCCGCGGCTTTCGTCTTCTGTCATAAAAACCCGACTTTTCTATCGACACCAGTATATTTTGTATCTATTCAGCGCCCAGACCCGGAACGCTTTACGCTCCTCGTTGCGGACGGTCAGAGCAGCTTCGGTGCAGCTCTTCTGTCTGTGCGGAAAGCTCCTCGACCTTTGCGTCTGTCAGGCGGTATTTTCTGCGGAACCAGAAAAAGGCGGCGGCCAGACCCGCAATGGGAAGCAGCGTCATAACCAGGCGAAGCCCCATTTTCTGCGAGAGGGCGACGCCGGAGGCAAAATCCACCGTCTGATCTGAAGCGGCAGTCGCCTGATCCGACAGCTTCAGCAGTCCCAGTGTGAGGGACGCGATAAAAGCGGCAAGACCGGAAGCCAGCTTCACCACAAAGGTCTGCATGGAAAAGATGACCGACTCATCCCTCCTGTGGTTTTTCAGTTCCCCGTAGTCCACCGTGTTGGCCAGGAAGATGGTCGTCAGGACGTTATTGATGCCGGAGGCGGCCATAATCAGAACGCCTGGGATCAGGAAAACAGCCGTTGTCTTGGCTCCGGAGGCAGAGCATCCAAGCAGGATGCCGTACCCGGCGGCGGACATCAGCAGACCCAGATAAAAAATACCGGTATTGGAAATCCGGAACAGGCGGCGCAGCAGGGGGTACAGAACCATCATGGCAAGGATCTGCGCCGCACCGGCCACGGTGTTAAACAGAGTATAATCCTTGTACCATCCGCTCCCGCCCAGATCATATTTAAAGAAATAAATCACCAGGTTGGAGGTGATGTACATGGCCGTATTGATCAAAACAATAGTTACCACTACTGCCATCGCCTGGTCATTGCGCACCAGCGATAGGAACATCTCGCGGACAGAGGCGGTCGGAACAGATACCGTGGATTTTTCTTTTACATTCAGACAGGTGATAAGGATAAACACAGAAAAAAGAACTGCGATGATCAGCGCATACCAGCGGAAGCCGACCCGCTCGATCCCCATGGCATCCCTTCCTCCGAACCTGGTGCCCAGGGCATGTACGGCAACCATTGTCAGAATGGTCACAACCGCCGCTCCGACGCCGGAACAGGACCGTGCCAGCGCCGTCAGATTTTCTCTCTCTTTTCCTCCTCTGGTAAATGCCGGTATCATGGACCAGAACGGGATATCCATCATGGTATAAGTGACTCCCCAGAGAATGTACGACACGGCCGCGTAGGCCACAAGCCCCGGGCCGTCCAGAGACGGCGGGCAGGCAAACATGGCGTACAGAACCACTGAGTTGGTCAGCGTCCCGATCAGCAGCCAGGGACGGAATTTTCCCATCCTGGTTCTGGTTTTGGCCACAATCACCCCCATGACCGGGTCGTTAAACGCGTCAAAGATCCGCGCCGCCAGCAGAATAATCGCCATAGCATAGGCGCTAACCCCCATAATATCCTGAAAATAATAAAGTACATAGCTGGCAGAAAGCATGTATACCATGTCTTTCCCGACAGCTCCCAGTCCGTAGGAAGCCTTTTCTCTTCCTGTCAGCTGTTTTTTCTCTTCCATTTTTATTTCCCCCTGACCGGATCCTTACAGCGCGCAACAATCCGTAATGATATTCTTCTTCTGATGACTTCTATATTTCCGCCTTGCTGTCCGGCTCCACGGTGAACCTGCATTCCGTCTCTCCCGCCTGTTCATTCCGCAGGATAAGGGAAGCCTGTCCCGTTTTTCCGGCCGTCCGGATATAGACGCCTCCACAGCCTCCCCGCAGCGTAAGTTCCGAAGAGCCGACGATCTCGACCGGTCCCTCTGTCCGTGCGGATACGGGTCCCATGTAAAATGGCAGGCGGTTATCATTCTGATCCCGCATCTCTATGCGCACGGAAGCGACATCATAGCAGGATCCTTCATGCAGGAGAAGGTGATCCGGTTCTGCGTGCAGATGCACAGACTGAACCGGCGCTTTTACCAGTGTTTTCAGCTTTCTGCCTTCCCAGAATCCTTCAAAGCGGTACCCGGAGGCCTCTCCTCCCCAGTTTCCGATATATCTGCCGTATAACTCATAGGCTGTTTCAAACTTCATATGATAACGGACTGCCAGCTCCGCTCCCAGGGCGAGAATCCGGGGCGGCAGATGAAGGAGCCCGTGCAGGGCGACATAATTTAAAATCGTCTTTACTGTTTTTTCCTGTTCCGGCGCAAAGTTTTCCTGCTTTATGCTGTCCCCGATATAGTCATCAATCAAAATCGGACCATGGGAAAGATGTTTCCAGGAAGAATCCTCCGGGAAGAAGCTTTTGACAAAAACTCCTCCCCGGTACATACGAACCTCATCCGCATTCGTTACCAGATACACACATCCCGGATTTCCTGTCGGATGCTCCCCGATATCCATGGAGGAGGTCACCTCCAGCACCGGAAAGCTCTCCTGCTGCGCCGCGTACAGAGCCGCCGCCGGTTTCGGGTTCCGGTACATATCCATCACGCCGTGGTAGCAGATTCGATCCCCGCTCCCGAAGTCCCGGTGCGTGTTGTAATCGAACATGCACCAGCCAAAGGTGCCGGCAATATCCCCCTCCCCCGCGGCCGCGTCCAGCACACGGGCGTGGCGGAGCATGTGCTCGGTACGGCGCTCCTCGCAGTCAAAAATTTTGGTCGGAAACATATGCCCGTTGCACTCGCTGATCAGGTAAGGCTTGCGGCGGTCGGGCGTGACCCTTTTCTTTTTTTCACATCCCGGCGTCCTGCCGTCATGCGAAAAGTCATTGTAGGTATAGACATCCTCCAGAAGATGGCTTTTTTTGATATAGCGGACGCCCCCGGTCTGCCTGGTGCTGTCCAGACTGTGCGCCACCTCATTCGTCCTGGTATACAGGGCGTCGTCGTCCAGCGATTCATTGATCCGGACGCCCCAGAGAATGACCGAAGGATGATTGCGGTACTGGAGAACCATTTCCTCCGTGTTTCGCACGGCCTGGTTTTTCCACTCCTCATCCCCGATATGCTGCCATCCGGGGATTTCCGTAAAGACCAGAAGTCCCAGCTCGTCACACCTTCTGTAAAAATAAGGCGACTGCGGATAATGGGAAGTCCGGACCGCGTTCACGCCAAGCTCGTTCTTCAGGATCTCCGCGTCCCTTTCCTGCTGCGATCCCGGCATGGCGTAGCCGACATACGGCCAGCTCTGGTGCCGGTTCAGCCCGATCAGCTGAAGTCTCCTGCCGTTAAGATAGTACCCGTCCTCCCGGAATACAGAGCGTCGAAATCCGACTCTCTCTGTCTGTTCGTCCAGCAGCTCCTCCTCTTTGTTCCCGTCTTTCCGGTAAAGCCGCGTGACAACCCGGAAGAGCGTCGGCGAAAGAGCATCCCAGAGCCTGGCGCCGTCCACCTCTGTCCGGAAAGAAAGCGCGTTTCTGCTTCCCTCCGCATAATTTCTCTGTACCGGCTGGCACTCTGCGAGAGAAAGATCCTTTTCCGCCAGGAGCACATCGTCGGTTCCCTCTCCGGCGCAGGAAAAAACCTTCTGGCAGATCCGCAGATGATCTCCGGCAGGTTCCCGACCGTCCGGAGTAAATTCCGTTCGTATCTGTCCGCGGAACTGTATATGACTCAGAGCGTCCCTGCATTCCTCCTGACTCATGCCGCTGTGAAGCAGCGGGAGCTTCTCCGGAACGCGGGGCGAAACAAACAGGTCCCCCATGCGGACGCTGCCGGATGTCTCCAGATAAGCCTCCCGGTACAGGCCTCCGTAGGTCATGTAATCAATGACGTGCCCGAAGGGCGGAATATTCTGCTGCTCCCTGGTATCTACCCTGACCGCAAGCAGGTTATCGCCCGGCTGCAGAAAATCCGTGAGTTCTGTCCGGAATGACGTGTAGCCGCAGTGATGCTCTCCGGCCTTCTTTCCGTTAAGATAGACCTCCGCGGAGTGTCCCGCCGCCCCGATGACAAGATAAACCCGGTCTTTCTTCCAGTCCTCCGGGATTCTCAGAACTCTCCGATAGCCGCAGACCATCTGATAGATGCTCTCATCAAAATAGTTATACGAGGTCATTTTACAGGTGTGAGGGAGCCGTACCTCCTGCCAGGCGCCACTGCCAGCCTTCCGCTGCCCGGCCGCCGCACCGTTCGGCACGCCGGACACCGGGCTCCCGCCTTCTTCCCGCGATCCCTGACACAGAAAGGCATCTGACCAGTGTTCTGTAAATTCCCATCCGTTATTGATATAATACCGTTTTCCCATAGTTCCGATACTCCTCCGGATTCTCTTTTACTTCTTTTTAGTTTACTCTGTAAAGCATAGAGCCGCAAGGGCAGAAAAGCCGCCTCCGCGCTGCCGGGAAGCAGCACGGAAACGGCTTTCAAAATGTCGTATAAGCTTGTCGAAACGTCCGGCAGAAGGAAGCCGTATTACTGGTCTCCCTCTCCTTCTTCCTTCTGCATCAGGACCTTCTCGTTTTTCCGATGCAAAGCGCTGGCCGTTACCATTCCGGTCAGGGCAAACAGCGCAATGACGTTGGGGATGACCATCAGCTGGTTAAACATATCGGACAGCTCCCATACCAGATCGTTAGAGGCCAGTGTCCCAAGGAAGATGAATACCAGCGCGATAATATTGTAGAATTTTACGGACTTCTCGCCAAACAGATAAATCACATTGATTTTTCCGAACATGTTCCATCCCAGAATGGTGGAAAACGCGAAGAAAAACAGGCAGGCCGCGACAAAAATATTTCCTGCCTCCGCCCCGAACACGGTTCCGAAGGCAGTCTGTGCCAGATTGGCCTTTCCGAGCGTCTCTGTCACCGCTCCCGTATATCCGTCTGCAAGAGGGCCTCCGGGCGTATAAAGGGTGGAAATGATGACAAGGGCGTTCAGCGTCAGAACAATAAAGGTATCAATAAACACACCGATCATGGCTACTGTGCCCTGCTCGTGCGGATCCTTGACGTTTGCCTGCGCGTGCGCGTGCGGGGTAGAGCCCATGCCGGCCTCGTTGGAGAACAGTCCACGTTTTGCTCCCTGGGAAATAGCCGTCTTTAACGCCATGCCGAATCCGCCGCCGATGATCGCCTGAGGCTTAAACGCATAGGTAAAGATCATGGCAAAGGTGTCCGGAATATATTTTGCGCGGGCAATCAGGACAATCACACCGCCCACAATGAAAAGCAGAGCCATAACAGGCACAACTTTTTCCGTTACAGCCGCCAGGCGCTTGATTCCGCCGATAAAGATGATACCGCAGAAGATCACGAGGCAGATTCCGATGACCCAGGAGGGAATGTGGAAGGCGTTGGCGCAGGTGGAACCGATGGAATTTGACTGAACCATGCAGCCGAAGAAGCCAAGGGCAATCGTGATGGCAACGGCAAAGAACCCTGCCAGGAACTTTCCGCCCCTTCCCTTAAAAGCTGTTGTGATGTAGTAAACAGGACCGCCCTGCACATGCCCGGTTTTTGTTTTCTTTCTTGTCTTCTGAGCCAGAATTGCCTCCGCGTAGATGGTCGCCATCCCGAAAAAGGCAATGATCCACATCCAGAAGATGGCTCCGGGGCCTCCGGTAAGAATAGCTCCGGACGCGCCGACAATGTTTCCGGTGCCTACCTG
>CACVSR010000007.1 GCA_902756775.1 uncultured Lachnospiraceae bacterium
TTCTTATAGCTTTACAGTTAATCTGGAAAATACAGCACAGCCGGAATTTGATAACACCACAACGCTGCCGGACGGAGAGTATCCGGGAAGTAATGAACCGATTTCTATATCAGCAAATGGAAAAAAAGTTTACTATGACCAGGTTGTCGTCAAGGATGGGGCGGCAAAGGCGCATATTTACTTTACCAGCTCGAAATATACTCACGTATATATCGGCGCGGCGGCCGGTTATGAGCAAAATACAATAGATCCTGGGAAGGTGAAGAAGGAGCTCGCCAATCTCCTGAATGACAAGGTCAGGACAATTCCGACAAGCCTGGAGGTAATCGATGGTTCCACTGTAAGTGCGGCCTGGATTCCGGTAAAGCTGAATACGCCCATGACATTTTCCGGCAGAAACACCGGTATGGAAGGGAGGGTTATTTGGAAAACTTATAAAGATATTACTTTCCGCACTGAAGATAAAAAGATGAATCTCTCCGTCTCCGTGCAGGATGAGAATGGTAACGCCATTCCCGCGGATGTTACCGTTGCGGAAGGAAGCCAGACATTCTCTGCGAAGGAGGGAAAATATTCGTTGACCGTAGGAGCTGCTTACACCATTTCCGCATCCGCGGGCGGGTATGAATCTTCCAGTGTTTCCTACACGGCGGCGGACACTACAGAAGATAAGGTTATTCTTACCTTGAAGAAAAAAACGCAGGAAAGCGGCTTCCGGACAGGAGCGCTGACAATTAAAAAAACCCCCACAATGTTTAAGATCGTCTCTGCTTCACTGGAAGGAACGGAGAATAATCGGAAGCTCAGAATTGCGCTGAACGGAACATCCTATACGCAGTTGTTCAGGGGATCTCAGGCGGATGCGGCAAAATCAGACAGCGCAGCCAGAATCGGTTATTCTGTGAATCAGAGCGGAAAATACGAGTTTGTAATTCCTGTGACAGAAAAAGACGGAATATTTTCTCTGGCAGCGCTTTCCAAAAACAGGAACGCATGGTATGCGCGGACGATTACGCTGGATCAGTCGAATATGACCATTTCCTGTGAGGCTATGGATTGGCAGTCGGATCCCTATAAGCCTGTACCGGATGGAACGGGAAAGCAGCAGGGAGGAGGCGGCAGCCAGGGCGGCTCAGGCAGTGGAAAAAAACCTTCATCCGGCAGCACAACAAAAACAGCAGAAAGCGCAAAGGGTGCAACCAGCGGCGGAAATGCAGTGGGCAAGTACCGCTTCTCTTACTCTGGAGGTTCCGGCAGAGCAGTTATCTCCTGCAGTAAAGTAGAGATCGTAAACGGACAGGCTTATGCGACGATTACCTTCTCCAGGGCAAACGGAGGAACGTCCAGCTACACGGCAGTCCGTGTGGGAGGAAGAACCTATAACGGCTCCAACACGTTTACCATACCGGTGAATCTGAATGGAAATACAGCAATCAGTGCTCTGACATCAGCCATGTCGGCGGAGCATTGGATCGATTATACCCTCTATATCGGGGAATCCGGAGGTGGTGAGACAGGAACTTCTGTTAAGGATTCCACAAAAGCGCTGGATGAGAAGGCACCTGAGATAGCAGGAATCAAGAGTACCGGAGAGACGAAAATTACTTATTCCGATAAACTAAAAGTTTTTAATTATGAAAATGACATCTATCTGATTGAGGTAAATCTGCTTACGGACACTGCAAGAACCGATACCTCTGACGAGGCAGAACAGACAGATGAGAGCACTTCGGAGAGCGGGAAGACAAAATCGATAGATTCCTCAGAGGAATCTGCCGACGCAGAGACAGATAACGTGGAAGAATCCGGAAGTTCCACCTCTTCTGCGGCAAGTCCGGAAGAGAAAGAGGAGAAGCTTTACACCAACCCCATTGTGAAGTATCTTGTTGTTCCTGAGAGCCAGGAAATTCCTGCCGGATTGGAGAAGGATGTAATCATCATCCGTCAGCCTGCGGACAAGACCTTTGTCACGTCTCCGGAGGCGTTGAAAATACTGTCAGAGCTTGGCAAAACAGAGGATATTAAAGCCCTGGGTGTGGAAGATAACGATATCGAAGATGGATCCGTCCGTTCTGCGCTGGAAAAAGAAGACGGTGAGGATGGAAAGATCTATCAGGCGGGCACCTATGATAAATGGGATCTGAAAACACTGATTAAGCAGGAAACAAATTTTGCGATAGAGTCCTCGGAGATCCTCCCGAAGGAAGAAAAGACAGTGGATGAGGATATGAAATCCTTTGAAAAGCTCGCCTCTCAGGCGGTTCAGATGGACATGGCCATGTTTGTAGACAGAAGCGCCGATGAGAAGAATGATCTGGCAAAGGCAGAATGGTACAAGGTATACGGAATCATTTTCGATGCACAGGATCAGGCAGAAGATCTGTATAAAAAAGTAACGGACAGCGCATCGGAGCAGGAGAAAAAAGAGGCTGTTGAGGCACTGACAGCGGAAAAGAGCGTGAAGAAATGAAAAAAAGAAATAGATTCTGGAAACAATGGATCCCGGTTCTGCTGTCGGCTGCAGTATTGATATCCGGATGTGGCGCATCCTCCGGGGCTGCAATGTCCGCATCTTCCGGAACAGCACAGAGCAGTTCCGTTTCTGAAACAGCGGAAAATTCAGAAAACATTACCTCCGGTTCCGCAGGAGAGACAGGAGAAACGGTTCCGACCGCTTCTTCCTCAGAGGTTGTCAATACGTCTTCAGCGGGAACCGCTTCTTCAAAAGCGTCAGAAGCGGAGGCGGAAACTACCCTGGAGACGGTCAACGACCCGGACAATGCCCCTAAAATAAAAGGCCTGACGTACACCGGGACTATGGTCCTTCAGTATGCGACGTGCTTTAACGTTTATTACTATGAAGATGGCTATAAGCTGTTGTCCGTTCCGAAAAGCGGGGATTACCTTCTGGTGCCCGACGGAAAAGAAGCTCCGGACGGGCTGTCCAAGGATATTACTGTTATCAAGCAGCCGCATAATATCTATCTGGCGGCGACTTCGGCCATGTCGCTGTTCTGCGCGCTGGACAGCCTGGATGTTGTTACCATGTGCGGGATTGAGGCGGATAACTGGACTATTGATGCAGCCAGGAAAGCTATGGAGGATGGCTCTATTGTCTTTGCCGGAAAATACAGCGAGCCGGATTATGAGACCATGGTAGGAAAGAACTGTGATCTCGCTATTGAATCCACGATGATTCTGCATAACCCGGAAGTGCAGGAGATGATAGAGAGCATCGGTATTCCGGTGTTTATCGACCGTTCCAGCTATGAATCAGAGGCGCTGGGCCGCACAGAATGGATTAAGCTCTACGGAGCGATGGTAAATAAAGAGGATGCGGCGTTTGCTCATTTTGCTGAGCAGACAAAGGTTATTTCGGATTTGGCTGGAGAACAGAGTACAGGGAAAACCGTAGCCTTCTTCTCAGTAGGGGCGGATGGAACAGTAACCGTACGGTCAGGAAAGGATTATATCGCCAACATGATCAAAGAGGGCGGCGGCGTCTATATTTTTAAGGATTTGGATAACGGAGAGGGATCCAGCGTTTCCGTCAGCCTGTCTATGGAAGAGTTTTACAACAAAGCCAACAGCGCGGATTATCTGATTTACAACGGAGCTATCGAAAACGGCCTGAGCTCGGTGCAGGATCTTGTGGAAAAAAGCGATACCTTTGCCGATTTCAAGGCGGTTAAGGATGGTAATGTCTGGCAGGTGGGAAAAGCCATGTATCAGTCTACCGATACCGTCGGGCAGTTTATCACGGATGTTCATCTGATGCTGACCGGAGGCGACGAGTCGCAGATGACGTTTCTCTCTAAAGTAGCGTCATAGCTTATCCTAATTGTTTTGACATCAATATATATGTTTGAAGTGTTTCTTAAGGAGGAAAAGGTCTATGAAAAAACGAATGAAGATGCTGATGGCCATTTTTCTGTCTGCATCCATGGCAGTAACTCCAGTTACCGTCATGGCTGACGACGGACAGGCACAGACACAAAATACGTATGAAGCATCTGCGCAGGAGACGGAGGTAAATACCTCATTATTTGGTGCAGAAACCAACGAGCCGGAGACAGGAACATACGTACAGAAAGAAGAAGCTTCTGACAATCAAACTCCAAGCGTAGGGACTGAAGAGAAAACCCCGGCATCCGGTGGATCATCTGATTCGGATGAGGGACAGGAGACATCTGGTTCGGGAAAACCTGAAGAGATTTCTACTGGTGTGCAGTCTCAAAATACAGAAAATACAGATTCTAATTCAGATTCTAATTCAGAAGGAATTGAGCATGTCAAGGAACTGATCGCTGCGTTACCTGATATTAAAGATGTAACAGCAAAAAATGAAACGCAAATCAAAGCTGCTGAGAATGCATATAACGCGCTTAGTGATGCGGACAAAGCGACGTTGGATGATCAGAAAAACACACCTGCAGGAAAAGAACAATCCTATGGCCGGGTTCTGGAGAGCGCCTTATGGGGACTGGAAGTCTTAAAAAAAGTGGATAACAGCACGACTCTGCCTCAGGGAAAGTATAGTGCGAGTACGACTCCAGCTCTTACGTCTTCATCATCCAAGGGAAAAAGTTCTTCTAGTAGAATCAGAACCTGGACAGTTACTGAAGTAACGGTTGACGGTCAGGGAAAAGCCGTAGCTACTATTCAGGTAGACAGCGGAACATACACAACTCTTCGGACAAATGGGGAAACTTATCAAGGAACGGCATCTGGCACAGGGAAAAATACAGTAACTACATTTCAGAATGTGCCGATTGATCTGAACAGCACCTTTTATATTGCTGCATATTCTTCAAAAATGAGAACGGAGATCGGTTATTCTGTTACAACTGAGATTGATGAGTCGGCAGCAACTGCTTTGACCATAACAAATAATACAGGTATGTTTAAGGCTGAAACTGCAAGGCTGGAGAAGCAGGGGGATCAGACATTCCTGGTTATGGATTTAAGCGGAAGCGGCTATCATGAGCTGTACAAAGGAACTTATGAGGAAGCTGTTTCCAATGGCGATGGATCGAAGGACAAAGGAAACGATAGCTGGGTACACGGGTATCAGAACAGCGAAGGAAGATGGGAGTTTGCCATTCCTCTGACAGAGGGGGAGCTGAACGGAACAGATATTCCGCTGGTAGCGGTGTCAAACTCCTATTACAGCAAATACCTGAACGGGAAAAATGATCTTAAACGTGCCTTTTATCCCCGCAAGATTCAGGTAAATGAAAGCGCAAAGACACTGGTTACGGGTGATTTTACCGGCGAGACCAGCCTGACGGTTACCCTTGCAGATGGGATCATGATGAAGAAACCGGATGCAAAGCTGGAGACGGTCGGAGGACCAAACAGTAACGGATACAGCGAAACCCTGAAACTGATCATGCAGAATGGCAGCTACGACCGACTCTATATCGGGTCAAAGGAAGATGCGGCGGAAGCGGAAACAAAGGGTGAGACGACCCATCTGGATGATGCGAATACCTTTACCGTAGCTGTGAGAGAGGGATCCTTTGGCGGAAACATTACAAAGGATTATCTGGAACAGCCCGTTGTTGTTTCCTTCCGTGGAACAAGCAGCGGCAAATGGGTTGAAAAAAAAGTCACCATCAGTAAAACAGCGAAAACACTGAAGATCGATCCTGTCACGGAGCAGATCAAATTCCGTGCAGTGGATGAAGAAGGGAATACTGTCGAAGGTGCATCTTTTACAGTAAAACGCAAAGACACACAAATTAATCCAGACAGTGATTCAGCCTATACATTAGTAAAGGATACCGCTTATACGGTAGAGGCAGGTGCTGATGGGTATGAGGCACAGACATTTACCTACACGCCGGATGGAACAGAAACAGAACATACGGTAACGCTGAAAAAAGAGAAAAAAGAAGAGCTGAAAACTGTCGGATTGTCTTATTCCGCGCATGTACAGAATATTGGTTGGCAGGCAAATGTGACGGAGGGAACAGAAGCCGGAACGGTTGGAAAATCCCTGCAGATGGAAGCGATTAAGCTCAGCACAACTGGCGATGCAGACGTACAGGTAGAATATCGGAGCCACATTCAGAACAGTGGATGGGAAAACGGCTGGACAAAAGAAGGACAGATCTCCGGAACAACAGGGAAGAAACTTCGAATGGAGGCTGTTCAGATCCGTCTTACAGGCAGCGATGCTGATAAGTATGACATCTGGTATCAGGCACATGTGCAAAATTACGGATGGCTTGGATGGGCAAAAAACGGTGCTTCTGCCGGGACAACCGGAAAAGGTCTCCGCATGGAAGCAATTCGTGTCAGGATACTTCCGAAAGGTTCAGCGGCACCAGGAAGCACTGATGGATCCTATGTTGAGCCTCTGGTTTGTTATCAGACTCATGTACAGAATAAAGGCTGGATGACTTCTGCCAGCGATGGAGAAATTGCCGGAACAACCGGAAAGAAGCTGCGTATGGAGGCTGTTAAGCTTACGTTGAATCTGCCACAGAGTGAAGGCGGCATTGCATATCAAAGCCATCTTCAGAATACCGGATGGGAACAATCATGGAAAGCAAATGGGCAGATCTCCGGAACTACCGGCCAGAAAAGAAGGCTGGAGGCAGTCAGAATCAAGCTGACAGGAAATATAGCCGAAAAGTATGATATTTATTACAGAGTTCATGTCCAGAACAAAGGCTGGACAGGATGGGCAAAGAATGGAGAAGATTGTGGCTCTACCGGGCTCAGTCTTAGAGGGGAAGCGCTGGAAACTGTGCTGGTTTTAAAAGGAGCGCCAGCACCTGGAAGTACAGCAAATACCTGCTGGAAATAAAATAAATGATTGGGAGTTGGCAATTTTTTGGTTAAGAAAAGCAAACTCCTGACTGTTTGCAAGAGCCCTTGTCGGACTGAAAACGAGTCAGACAAGGGCTCTTGCTTCGCTCAAGCGCGCCAGATGTCTAGAAGCAGCTATCAGAAAAATTGATGGCTGGATATCAATATAATAAGCTTTTTAAAGAGATTACGCGGAGGGGATGTTTGTCATCGCCCATGACAATCAGTTTCACAACCGCATCCGTCAGCTGTGCACCAATGCAACCATGACGCAGCTGGTGGAAAACCTTCTGGTAGAGCTGGACGCGTACGGCGAACATATGCCGGAAATGAAGCGGATCTGGCGGGATACGGTTCCGTATCACAGAGAGATGCTGGAGGCAATGAGACGCCATGACTGCAAAGGGGCGGAAGAAGCCTTCGGGAAGATTGTAGAGGCGGATTCCAGAGCGCTGGAAATGGAAGGACTGGCGGAAGAAAGGGTAGTGTCCTGATTCCTCCGGCACTTTCTTCGGACTGCGAAGAATTCTGAATGCCTGCAGAGCTTGTTCGGTTGCCCTTTGATCTCTCCAGGCCTATCTGTGATATACTGACTCCTGGAAAGTGTGTACGGGAAAAACTGAGACAGGGAATATTGGGGAGAAATTATGAAATACGATTTTACGACAATTCTGGAACGCAGGGGAAAAGACGCCTGGGCGTTGGACGGTATCGGGCAGAAACACTGGGGAGCAGAGCCGGATGCGCCGAAACCTGGCTTTGATCCGATTCCCATGTGGGTGGCGGACATGAATTTCGCAACCTGTCCGAAGGTAAACGAGTATCTGATGAAAAAGGCAGGCGATCCGACCTTCGGGTATTTTGCTCCCAGAGAAGAATATTTTCAGGCGATCCTCCGCTGGCAGTCGGAACGCAACGGTGTGAGAGGACTGAAAAAGGAACATATCGGATATGAAAACGGCGTTCACGGACTGGTCAGCAGCGTGATTGCCGCGTTTACCGTTCCGGGAGACTCGATCTTTCTCCACAGACCATATTATGTTGGCTTTTACGGAGATATTGCAGGAGAGGGAAGAAAACCGGTTTTCAGCGATCTGAAAAAAGATCAGGACGGAATCTGGCGCATGGATTACGAGGAGATGGACCGGGTAATCAAGGAAAACCATGTACATCTTGCCATTTTCTGTTCTCCGCACAATCCGACGGGGAGGGTGTGGGAAAAAGAAGAGCTGGAAAAGGCTATGGAGGTTTTCCGGAACAATCAATGCCTGGTAATCAGCGATGAGATATGGTCGGATCTGGTTTTTCCGGGACACAGGCACATTCCGACACAGACGGTCAGTCAGTGGGCGGAGGATCACGTTATTGCGGCTTACTCGCCCAGCAAGACCTTTAATCTGGCCGGCCTGATCGGAAGCTATCATATCATCTATAATTCATACCTTCGTGACAGGGTAAACGCTTATTCTGCTTCCACGCACTACAATGAGATGAATATTTTCAGTATGTACGCGCTGATGGGAGCCTATACGCCGGAAGGAAGCGAATGGACGGATGAACTCCGCGATGTGCTGTGGAATAACTGCCGCACTGTGATAGAATACATGCACAGTCATTTTTCTGGTGTGCGCGCGGCTATGCCGCAGGGAACTTATATGATTTTTCTTGATTGTACGGAATACTGCAGAAACAGCGGAAAGACAATCGGGCAAGTGATCCGGGCCGGCTGGGATGTCGGCGTATGCTGGCAGGACGGCAGGGCTTTTGGCGGAGCGCATCATATCCGAATGAACGTGGCACTTCCTCTTTCCAAAGTGGAGGAGGCGCTGGAGAGAATCCGGAAATATGTCTTTGTGTAAACGGTTCGGCTGATTTCCGGAAGAATTCCGGGTACCGCCTTTGTAAGATTTTGCATGGAAACAGACAGATGCAGGTACAGTGAGTTTGGCCGATTTCCGGATGCTGCCCGTGGCTCATCGGGCAGATGGACGGTAGATTCCTGCTCGGAAACTCAGAAAGACTGGAGGAAAACATGAACATTTTTAACATCATCGGACCGGTTATGGTCGGGCCTTCCAGCTCGCATACGGCCGGCGCCGTGCGCATCGGAAATGTGTGCAGAAAACTGCTGGGAGAGAAGGTCAGGAAAGCGGATATCTATTTTCATGGCTCGTTCCGGAGAACCGGAAGGGGTCACGGTACAGACCGGGCGCTGCTTGCCGGACTGATGGGCTTTGCTGTGGATGATCCCAGAATTCCTGACAGCTTTTCTTATGCGGAAAAGGCGGGGATGCTTTTTTCGTTTCATGGGATTGACCTTGGAGAGGACGCTCACCCGAATTCTGTAAAGCTGGATCTGGAGTCGGTTTCCGGCAGAAAGCTGTCCATCGTCGCTTCTTCGGTAGGCGGGGGCAGTATTCTGATCAACGAAATCGACGGACTTTCTGCAAATTTCAGCGGAGAGCTTCCCACCCTGATTGTCCACAACCTGGATCAGCCCGGCCATGTGGCAGAAGTGACATCCATGCTGCAGCATAAATCGGTCAATATCGCGACCATGCAGCTGTACCGGTCTGGGCGAGGCGGGCACGCAGTCATGGTGATCGAGTGCGACCAGGAGGTTCCGGAGGAGTCTCTGGACTGGCTGAAGCATCTGGAAGGCGTAGAAAAGGTGACGTATTACAGCCTGTCGGAAGACTGACAGGAAGCAAGGGAGGTAGACGGATGTTTCAGTCTCTGGAAGAGATTTTGCAGGCCTGCAGCGAGAAAAAGAAGTTGTTCTGGGAAATCGTCCTGGAGGATGACTGCAAGGAAGAGGGGATTACCAGAGAGGAATCGCTGGAGAAGATGCACCTGACCTGGAAGGCCATGGCGGATTCTGACCGCTCCTACGATCCGGGATTGCTTTCAGCCAGCGGCCTTTCCGGCGGGGACGCCGCAAAAATGGATGCCTGGAGAAAGCGGGGAACAACGATCTGCGGTGATTTCCTGAACCGCATGATGGTGCGGGCGCTCCGCGTGGCAGAGTCCAATGCCTGCATGAAGAGAATTGTGGCGGCACCTACGGCCGGTGCCTGCGGCGTGATACCGGCGGTTCTTCTGACCATTCAGGAGGAAAAAAAGCTGAAGGATTCCGAGATGGTTCGCGCACTCTATGTGGCGGGGGGAATCGGCGGCGTTATTGCGGGCCGTTTTTGCATTTCCGGTGCGGAGGGAGGCTGTCAGGCGGAGATCGGATCCGCGGCGGCCATGGCATCGGGAGCAGCTGTTTACCTGATGGGCGGAACCAACGAAGAAATTGCAAACGCCTGTGCGCTGACCATCTCATCCATGCTCGGACTGGTCTGTGATCCGGTTGCCGGCCTGGTGGAAGTACCTTGCATAAAAAGAAATGTAACCGGAACCATGAACGCCGTGGCGGCAGCGGAAATGACGCTCGCCGGAATACAGACCCGTATTCCGCCGGACGAGGTGATAGATGCCATGAAAACGGTAGGCCGTTCCATCGTACCGGAACTGAGAGAAACCGGCCTGGGAGGTCTTGCGGCAACCCAGACTGGCCAGAAGATACGGGAAGCCCTGGAAAGAGAGCAGTAAAGCTCTCTTCCGGGGCTTTTTTTCGGTCAAAGACAGAGCAGCAAAACTACACTGACTTTTTCTTTAGTCGAGAACGGCAATCGCCTCAATCTCAACCAATGCCCCTTTGGGAATATCGGCTGCCTGGAAAGCAGAGCGTGCCGGATAGGGAGCCGTAAAGAAGGTGGCGTAAACTTCATTCATCGCGGCAAAATCCTGGATATTCTTCAGAAGCACCGTCGTTTTTACCACATGGCTCATGTCGGTTCCGGCCGCCTTCAGAATATTGCTGATGTTGGTCAGGCTCTGCTTTGCCTGCTCTTCAATCGTTGTTCCTGCAAACTCGCCGGTTGCCGGGTTAATCGGAATCTGCCCGGAGACGTAGACGGTATGTCCGTCAGTAATTGCCTGGGAATATGGGCCGATGGCGGCCGGAGCGTTATCTGTGTGAATGCTTTTTATACTCATGTTTTGTTCCTCCTGTCGTTATACTGTATGAGAAAGATTCCGCACATCCGGCATACAGCCGGAAACAGACGCGGATCTCAAGGCTCATTATAGAAGGCGTGGGAATCATCCGTCAATCCCGAAGAACAGCGGTCTGGGTTTTTACTTATATCAGTAACACCAGTTCCTTTTGTATTGAGAACGTTGATGCAAACATGGAAAAGAATCTTGCGCCTGCAGAGCGGAGTTTTGCTGACGGGAAAGGGAGCTTGCACAGTTTGAAAAAAATCACTATACTGAGTGGGCACGATAAAATAGAGAAGAGAGGGGACAAGAGCAATGAGTAAGTTTGGCGGAAAAAACAAAGACAGCAAGGCTGCGGCAGAGAAAAAAATGAAGGCTCAGCTGGCAGCGCTGAAGAGGAAAAATGCAAAAAAGAAAAAATAATGGTATTATTCAGCACCCCAGACCCGGAACGCTTTGCGTTCCTCGTTGTGGGCGGTCAGAGCGGTTTTTCCGCTTGTCCGATCCTCAGAAAACTTCTGAAAGCGTCCGGTAAGCAAACTCTCCGTCCGGATATCATCCGTTTCCCGGGGTGCTGAATCATTACAAAAAATCTGCAAAAGAATCCCCGCCCCCGGCTTCTGTTCCGGATATGGGCGTGATATGATACAGATGCATCAGGTAAAGAAAATAAAAAAAGATCTGCTTCCTCCGAATCCGCAGATCTTTTTTTATACCTGCCGGGATCATTTTCCAATTTAGACAGTGTTTTGATTTACGCTCTGCATGGATGCGAACCGGATTATCCTCCTGGGATTGTCTTTTTCCAAAACAGACGGTATGATGATGGCATGCAGACGCAAAGAATGGAGAAAAATCGGAAATGGCAGAGGAAAAAGAGTACAGGGATCCAAACAGAAAGGCAGTGGTCAACAGACTTGCCAGGGCATCCGGCCATCTGGAAATGGTCAGGAGAATGGTAGAAGAGGGCAGGAGCTATAACGATGTGCTGATACAGCTGGCGGCTGTCAAGGCCGCCATTAACAATACCGGGAAGGTAATTCTGAAGGATTATATGAAACAGTGTCTGGAAGAACTTGCAGAAGGCGGGGACAGAGAGGCGCTGGACGAGCTGAACAGAGCCGTCGATCAGTTCATCAAGTAAGACAACTTGCCGCGCAGACGGGATGTTCAGGAGGGATATGCTCTATGGTTATATCCATCGGCGGGGCATGGAGGCAGAAACGGTTTTAGGTTAAAAATGCAGAAGCGAGGACAGGCGGACAGATGGAAAGAGCAGAAAGCCCGGAAATAAAGGAGCAGAAACTCTGCGATTATTACGTCAGCGAATATCAGAAAGAAGACCCGTTCCGGATTGCGAACAGGATAGGCGTTCCCTATCACTATACGGAGCGGGAATTTCATATGTCAGTCATGGGGCGGGGGTATGCGGTAAAATTCCCGGATTTTTCCGTCCACTGTCTGGAAGGAGCAGATATCTATGACCTGGCGGTATCCCGGAAGTTTCGGGTATTGCTTCTGCGTTTTCTGCTGTACGGGACGGTTTTCGAGGCGAACGGAGACTACCGGCCTTTCCAGAAACTCCCGTCCGGGGACAGGCTCTCCCGGCAGTTTGAAGAACAGTGCGTAAAAAAAATGGAAAACCGTTACGGAAGGGTTCTCCAGGTATTTGAAGCCATTATGGAAAAAATGAATGCCGTGCGGATTTACGGAGCGGATATCTCCTATGAGATGGAATTTCTGGAAGGACTCTATATCCGGTTTCTCTTTCAGGCAGGAAGCGAAAGCCTCCTGCCAAAACTCCAGATACTCTTTTCCAGCAATTTCCCGGCGGCGTTTTCCGCAGAGGATCTATCGGATATTATAGAAATCTGCATGGATGCCTTTGATGCGGCAGAGCCGCTGCTGGCTGTTGCCAACCCCTACAGCCGGTAAACAGAATCTGCCTCTTTTCCTTGTGTGTTCGGAAGAATCTGCTGATTCTGCCCGTGTACCGGGATTATTAAAAGAGGCTGGAGCTTCACCGCATATAAGGACATTCCGGCAGCTTAGATAGAATATCGTGGATTTACCGCACATCAGGGATTTCATACTTCCAGATCTTACGAATCCGGTCAAGAATTTTCATTACAGCAATCGTCTCGGCATGCGGGATCTCCGGGCACTCCAGTTTGTGAGAGGCAATGGCATCTGCACAGGAAAGCACTTCATACTCATAGCCGGTAATCTGTTCGGGAACCGGATGGACGGCAGTCAGCCGGTGATCTTCATCATAGACCCGGATTTCCTCTGGGTTATTGATATTCTGGATCTCCATATATCCTTTGGTTCCCATCAGAATGCCGATTCGGTCGGAAGCGCATCTTGCGTCAAATTGCATGCTGACCAATACGTCTCCGGGATATTTCATGGTAATCGTTTCCGCCATATCCACGCCGTGTTCAAAAACAGCAGATGTCTCAATCTCAGGCTCCGCGTCACCAAGGATCATCCGGGTAAAGTGGACACCGTAAACGCCCAGGTCGAGAAGAGCCCCTCCTGCCAGATTCGGATCTGTAATTCGTTCAACCTGATCGATCCTGTAGCAGAGGTTGCAGTAGATGGATCGCAGATCACCAATGGCTCCATTTCGGATCAGTTCCTGAATCATCTGCCTGGAAGGCATGTAACGGGTCCAGATGGCCTCTGTGATCAGAACCCCTCTTTCTTCTGCCAGCCGGATCAGGTCTTCAGCCTGACTGGCATTTACCGTAAAGGATTTTTCACAGAGCACATTTCTTCCGGCTTCGATGGCCAGCCGGGCAGCCCGGAAATGATGCGAGTGCGGAACGGCAACATAAACGAGGTCGATGTTTTTATCCGCTACCATCTCCTCATAGCTGCCGTATGCCTTTGTAAAACCATAGCGGCCTGCAAATTTCCGGGCTCTTTCCAGATCCCTCGCGCCGACTGCATATGGTTCAACATTGTTCATTTTTGCAATGGTAGAGGCCATCTTTCCGGCAATGCCGCCGGCGCCCATGATTGCCATTTTCAGCATGTATTTTTCTCCTTCTTCTTCGTGCTTTTTTATTGTTCCAACAGTGGAATTTCTTTGTAATCTGGGTACGCACATTTCTGCCGGGACATCTTCCGGAAAGCATCCCAATTGCTATGTGGTATCATTTATTATGTCAGATGCTTTTGGTCAGTCCTTGTTTTTCTGTCCCTGTTTTCGGAAGGCTCCCCTTTTCCGTCAAATAAAATGGAGAGCAGTACAAAGATCAGCAGCAGAAACGGATAAAACAGCCAGGGAATAATGCTCACACTGGACAGATTGCCCAGTTTTGCCGCGATCAGAAGCTGTGCGCCGTAGGGAATAATTCCCTGAAAAATGCAGGAGCAGGTGTCCAGGAGAGAGGCAGTTTTCTGTGGCGGAATCCGGTACTCGGTGCTTACGGTTTTGGCTATAGGCGCCGCCACTACAATCGCAACCGTATTGTTGGCGGTGGCAATATCCATCAGAGCAGTAAGAAAGGCAATCCCCATCATGCCGCCGCGTCTGCTGTGGGAAAATTTCCGGATAAAGGCCAGAATTGCTTCAAAACCGCCGTATTCTTCCATCAAAGCGCTGATGGAGGCGACCAGAATCGTTACGATCATGGTCTCAAACATGCCTGTCGTTCCGGAACCCATCGAAGAAAAGGCGCTTGCGAAGGTAAGACTTCCGCAAAGACCTCCCATAATCAGGAACAGGATAATGCCGACGCCCAGAACCACAAACACATTCGTGCCGAGAAGCGCCATAATCAGCACGGCAAAATAGGGAATAGCCAGACCGATGTTAAAGGGATAGTCGCCCAGTCTGGCGGGACCGCCGGAAAGTGCGATGCCCATCAGGATGCCCAGAGTGATCAGCGCTGCGGGCAGGGCAATTTTAATGTTCGCCCGGAATTTATCTTTCATGGCAACGCCCTGCGTTTTGGTAGCGGCAATCGTTGTGTCGGAAATAAAAGAAAGATTGTCGCCGAACATGGCTCCGCCGACTACGGTGCCCACACAGAGAGGAAGATTAAAACCGGCAGTCTGTGCCACTGATGCCGCAATCGGAACCAGGACGGTAATGGTTCCCACACTGGTACCCATGGCCATGGAGATCAGACAGGAAATCACAAAGAGACCGGGAATGGCGAAACGGCCGGGAATGATGTTCAGAAGCATATTTGCCGTACTTTCTACGCCCCCGGCTTCCTGCGCAATGCCGCTGAAGGCGCCTGCCATCAGGAAAATAAACAGCATGATGGTAATGTTGTCATCCCCGATGCCCCTTGCGCAGATGTGAATTTTTTCGTCAAAGGAGAGAGAAGGATTCTGCATAAAAGCGACAATCAGGGCAAGCCCGAACGCCACGACAACAGACATCACATAAAAGCCCATCTGACCGTCCTGCGGGTGTATGTACTCAAAATAAATGCCAGTGCCCAGATAAAGAATCAGAAAGACCAGAATCGGCGTCAGCGCCTTTGGGTTTGGCTTCTTGCCGGAACCCTGCGGATTCTCCACTAAATTGCTCATTTCATGTTACCCCCTTCAATATTAAATATGTATGTAATTTTATCATACAAAGTGGCAGAGGCATACCTGATTTTAAGCAGAGTGAGACGGGTCATGGGATGGATCATGGAATGCGGAAGTTTTCTCTGTCCGGAAGTTGTGTTATGATACTCGGTAAGCGTTCCTTTTCCGGTGCAGGCAGCGGATGCTTTTCCCGGAGAGAAGGGACACGGCGCTGATTACAGAAAACACATCAGCGGATCATGCTTTATAAAAACAGAAAAGAACACTCCGACGGATAGTGTTTTATAAAATAAAGGCAGCTGGAAAAATAAGTCAGCGGTTGGCATTTCATGAAAACAGCAGCGGCAGGGCTGCAGTTCTGCAGAAAACGGCTGGAAGAGAGGCAGTTTCATGAACAGTGAAAAAATGCGGGTAGAGCAGAAAACAGCAACAAAAAACAGCATCGTCCGTCTGTTTTTTGTAGTTCTTCTGATTGCGCTTCAGTTTGTGTGGATTTATTATCTGATCACCTTCCTGGAATCCCATGTTCCCTGGCTTTCTACGGTAATTACGTCCGGAGCGCTGGTGCTTGCACTGACGATCAGCGCTCGTCACATGAATGCATCCTACCGGATGTTCTGGATTATCATGGTTCTGGTGTTTCCGGTTCTGGGGATTCCTTTTTACGCGATCATGGGAAGAAAAAATTCCACAAAGCGGATGAGAGTCCGTTTTGATAAGGTGGATCATATGCTTTTCAGCAGGCTCCAACAGCAGCAGGAGGTGATGGAACGCCTGGAAAAGGAGGATCTGAGGGCAGCGGGAACGTCCAACTACCTTCTGAAAACCTGTCGCTTTCCAGTATATCAGAACACAGATATTCAGTTCTTTCCGGATGCCGCTCTTGCTTTTGAGTCCCAGCTTAAGGATTTGAAATTGGCGGAGAAGTTCATCTTTATGGAGTATTTCGCTATTGAGAAAGATGGTGCGTTTCAGCGTGTTTTAGAGATCCTGAAAAGGAAGGCGGAACAGGGGGTAGAGATCCGTATCGTCTACGATGATATTGGCAGCATATCGTTTCTGGATTCTCGGTTTACCAGGGAAATGGAAAGTTACGGCATTCATTGCCAGCGATTTAATCCGGTTCTGCCTTTCCTGAATATTTTCATGAACAACCGGGATCACCGAAAAATCATGGTGATAGACGGGAAAATCGGATATACCGGCGGCTACAACATGGCAAACGAGTACTTCCATCTGACACAGCCATATGGATTCTGGAAGGACACCGGTGTCCGTCTCCAGGGAGACGCAGTCAGGACGCTGACGGCTATCTGTATGGAGATGTGGGGTCTGATGTCAGAGAACATCCAAATAGAACAAGGGGGGCGTTTTCTGACGGACTATCCTTACCACGCGAAGGAGACCGGTTATGTTCAGCCCTATGCGGACAGTCCGCTGGATGATGAGCCGACAGGGGAAGAGGTTTACATGAATATCCTGCGGACAGCAAAGAATTATGCCTGGTTTGTTACGCCTTATCTGCTTATCACGGATGAGATGAAAAGGGAATTTGTCGGCGCGGCAAAAAGAGGAGTAGACGTCCGCATCATTACGCCGGGAATACCGGATAAGAAAATGGTCTATCAGGAGACGCGCTCCTATTATGCGGGATTGGTACGCGGAGGCGTCCGAATTTATGAATATACACCGGGTTTCTGTCATGCCAAAATGAGTATTGCAGACGATATTTCCGCCACGGTCGGAACGATTAACCTGGATTACCGGAGCCTGTATCTTCATTTCGAGAACGGAGTGCTGTTTCATCACTGTAAGATTGTGAATGAGATTCATCAGGATTTTGAGACAATGTTCTCCGAGTCCACAGAGGTCACTGATCATTACAGAAAGGGAGCGCAGAATATTCTGCAGCGAAGCGTGCGCGCCATGCTCCGGTTTGTCGCACCGCTTCTGTAATATCCCGGAGAACGGACAGAAAAAGAGAACGTCGGAGCTGATCTGGTTTGCCGCACCGCTCCTGTAATATTCCGGAGGACGGACAGAAAGAGGGAGCGCCGGAGTTGATCCGGCTTGCCGCCCCGCTTCTGTCATCTGCGCAGACAGGAAACAGATAGGTGTTTGATAAGTTAACACGGATTCTCAATCAGATATTTATTTCAAAAAAATAGGACAAAAGAACAGAAAGAGGACAGAAAGGGAAGACCATGACAGATAATGACTATATAGACGGAGACTACCGGGAAGTCACGGAGGAAGAAAAAGAGGAAGAAAGCACAGAAGGAGGACGTATGGAATCCGGAGAGACGGCAGACGAAGATTCTTCCGGAGAGAGCAGGGATAACAGCAAGCAGGATCGGGATGCGGAAGATGGGGAAAAGACAAGGCAGAAGGAGCGGTTTTGTATGATGTGCCGCCGCCCGGAGAGCAAGACCGGCAGGCTGATCGAAATGCCCGGCGGCATGTGTATCTGCAGAGACTGCATGCAGAAGGGCATGGACAGTGTTCAGAACAGCATGCAGAGCGGGAACCTCCAGAACCTTCTGCAGAATATGCCCGGCAATATCCAGATGATCGACCTTTCCAGCCTTGGTCTGGGTGTTCCGCAGAATCGCAGAAAGAAAAAGGAAGAGACGGAGAAATCTTCTGCACCGAAAAAGAAGATGACCATGAAAGACATTCCGGCTCCGCACCGGATAAAGGCCAAGTTGGACGAGTATGTAATCGGGCAGGAACACGCAAAGAAGGTCATGGCTGTCGGCGTCTATAATCATTATAAGAGGATTCTCCAGGATCCGGAGGAAGAGAAAAAAGACGGTGTGGAAATCCAGAAATCCAACATGCTGATGATCGGACCCACCGGTTCCGGCAAGACCTATCTGGTGCAGACGCTGGCAAAACTTCTGGATGTTCCGCTGGCGCTTACTGACGCTACCAGCCTGACAGAGGCCGGATATATCGGGGACGATATCGAGAGTGTTGTGTCCAAGCTTCTTGCCGCAGCCGATAACGATGTGGAGCGGGCGGAGCACGGCATTATCTTTATAGATGAAATTGATAAAATTGCGAAGAAAAGAAATACAAACCAGAGGGATGTCAGCGGAGAAGCGGTTCAGCAGGGCCTTCTGAAACTGCTGGAGGGAAGTGAGATAGAGGTTCCGGTGGGGGCAACCAGCAAGAATGCCATGGTGCCGCTGGAAACTGTGGATACAAAAAATATTCTGTTTATCTGCGGCGGTGCTTTTCCGAACCTGGAAGACATCATCCGCGAAAGACTGACCAAAAGCGCCTCCATGGGATTTCAGGCAGAGCTGCGGGACGCCGCGGACAAAGACCCGGATATTCTGCAGAAGGTAACGATGGATGATCTGCGGGAATTCGGTATGATTCCGGAATTCCTGGGGAGACTCCCGGTTGTGTTTGCCCTGCAGAGCCTGACGGAGGATATGCTGGTGCAGATCCTGAAAGAGCCGAAGAATGCCATTCTCCGGCAGTATCAGAAGCTGATGGAACTGGATGAGGTGAAGCTGACCTTTGAGGATGACGCGCTGCATGCCATCGCGAAAAAGGCGCTGGAGAAGGACACAGGAGCCCGTGCCCTGCGGTCAATCATAGAGGAGTTTATGCTTGATATCATGTATGAAATTCCCAAGGATCCCGATATCGGAGAAGTCGTTATCACAAAAGAATATGTGGAACACACCGGAGGACCGAGGATTCTTATGCGCAGTGAGACTGTGCCGCAGCTATCCAGAGATTAAAAAACTTGTCGGAAAGTACTTGATTTCTACCACAGTTAATATTATGATATTTACGTTAAAAGAATCTAATCATAATATCAAATGATTAATTGTGAGGATTGATGTCGCCAATTATTCAGATCAGAGAGGAGGAAGACTATGGCAGCAACCGTTATTATTCTTGCGATTATCGTCGTGCTGGTTATTCTTGCTATCCGCGGTGCAATAAAAAATCCGAATCCCTGTGATACCTGTGGAGGAAACAGTGTTTCCTGTCATAAAGCACACTGCAGCCACACCGGAGAAGTCCGGCAAGGTTATTATCGGGATCAGAAGCTAAACCAGCTTTGGAAAGAGACAAAAGGATCAGCCAGTAAAGCAAGGGAACACTCCTGATTTTATGCAATATACAGCACAAACTGTAACCGGTTCATGAACGCAAAGCGGATTTTCAAAGGCTCCTGCATTCCTTTGGGAAGGGCAGACGGGCCTTTTCTTGAGGGAAGAGGTTAGACTATATTAATATTTATTTGCTAAGGCTTATATTATGTTTGGATATCTGACATTAGTATCATACAGATAACTGAAGAAATACTCCGCTTATGGCGTTATGTGGCAGGATAGGAAAGGAGATCACACATGTTTCCACTTACATTTGGCGAATCCGGAGACAATTTGATGATTCAGCAGGTTGGCGGATCCGAAGAGATAAAAAAACATCTGGGAGATCTGGGGTTTGTTCCCGGCGCTTCGCTAAGGGTCATTTCTTCCCACAACGGAGATATGATCATTGACTTAAAAGGAACCAAGCTGGCCATCACCAGGGAAATGGCTTCCAAGGTCAGGACGGATAAGCTGAATTCCAGGTCCTAAGGCAAAAGAAAGGCATCCCCTGCAAGTGACATCAACAAATGGAGAGGAGAGCAGATTCCACAGGCATTCTACCCTGTGCGGCAGAGGGGTGCTTCTGCCTGCCGGACAGGAAAAGAAAATACATGAGGAAAAAGGAGAAAAGGAAAATGGCAACATTAAAGGATGCACCGATGAAGAGTACGGTGAAGGTCGTAAAGATTCATGGCACAGACAAGGTGAAACGCCGGATCATGGATATGGGCATCACCAAGGGAACAGAAATCTATGTCCGCAAAGTTGCGCCTTTGGGAGATCCTATTGAGGTGACCGTGAGAGGGTTCGAGCTCTCGCTTCGGAAAGACGAAGCTTCCAATATTGAAGTAGAGTAGATTGAGAGAAAATACTTCATCTTGTTAGTGAATAGAAAAGAACCAATGAGGAGGCTGTTATGGCATTAAAAATTGCACTTGCCGGAAACCCGAACTGCGGGAAAACAACGTTGTTTAACGATCTGACCGGAAGTACCCAGTACGTCGGTAACTGGCCAGGCGTAACCGTTGAAAAGAAGGAAGGAAAACTGAAGGGGCATAAGGATGTGATCATCGAGGATCTTCCCGGTATCTACTCTCTTTCCCCGTACTCCCCGGAGGAAGTGGTTTCTCGAAATTATCTGATTGATGAGAAACCGGATATCATCCTGGATATCGTGGATGGTTCCAATCTGGAGAGAAATCTGTACCTTACCACCCAACTTCTGGAGATCGGAATTCCCGTCGTTGTCGCCGTCAACATGATGGACGTGGTAGAAAAGACCGGAACTAAGATTGATCTCCAGGCACTTAGCAAAGAGATCGGGTGCGAGATCGTTCCGATTACCGCGCTCCATGGGCAGGGAACGATGGAGGCTGTGGAAAAATGCCTGAAGGTGGCTGAAAAGTCTAAAGAAAGAGACCCAAGAGTTCCGCATGTTTACGATGGACCGGTAGAGCACGCACTGGCGCATATTGAGGAATCCATTGAGCATAAGGTGGAGGACAGTCAGGTCCGCTGGTATGCAGTGAAGCTTTTTGAGAGAGATTCACTGATTGCCAATAAACTGAATCTGGACAAGCAGACCATGGCTCATATTGAGGGGCACATCAAGGACTGCGAAAAAGAGCTGGATGACGATGCGGAATCTATCATTACCAATGCGCGATATGATTACATTCAGCGGATCGTGACCAGGATGGTAAAGAAAAAACAGTCGAAAGACCAGCTGACCGTCTCCGATAAGATCGACAAAGTGGTCACGAACCGGATCGCGGCTCTTCCGATCTTCGCGGGGATCATGTTCCTGATCTACTATATTTCCGTAACGACCATCGGTACCATCGTGACAGACTGGACCAATGACGTGTTGTTTGGAACCTGGATCTCCGGCTGGGCATCCGCGGGACTGGAAGCGGCAGGCGCGGCTCCCTGGCTGGAAGGACTGCTGGTTGACGGCGTGATCGGCGGTGTCGGAACCGTCCTTGGATTTGTTCCGCAGATGCTGATCCTGTTCTTTTTCCTGAGTCTGCTGGAGGACTCCGGCTACATGGCCCGGGTCGCATTTATCATGGATCGTCTGTTCCGTCATTTCGGACTGTCCGGAAAATCCTTTATCCCCATGCTGATCGGAACCGGCTGCGGTGTTCCGGCTATCATGGCTTCCCGTACCATTGAGAACGAGAAAGACCGCCGCATGACCATCATGCTGGCAACTTATCTGCCCTGTTCCGCAAAGATGGAGATCATTGCCATGATGGCAATCACCTTCTTCCACGGCAGCGCATGGTTCGCGCCGGCTATGTATTTCATTGGTCTGGGTGTTATTGTTTTGGCAGGTATCGCCCTGAAAAAGACCGGCTATTTCGCCGGAGATCCGGCGCCCTTTGTCATGGAGCTGCCGGCTTACCACGTACCTACTGTCAAGGGCGTGCTGATTCACGTATGGGAGAGAGGCAAAGCCTTTATTATCAAAGCCGGAACGATCATTTTCCCGGTTACTGTCATCTTGTGGTTCCTGATGCATTTTGGTCCGTCCATGCAGATCCTTGCGGATGAAAACATGGACCAGAGCTTTATGTACTATATCGGACAGTTCTTCGCAGTGCTGTTCGCGCCGATCGGCCTTGGTACCTGGCAGGGCGCTGTGGCTTCCATCTCCGCGGAGCTGGCAAAGGAACAGGCAGTCGGCACCCTGGGTATGCTTGCCCATGCCACCAGTGTCGCAGAGACAGCGGTTTCTTCCGCAATTTACAGTATGTTCGGAGGAAGCGCAGTCGTGGGTCTGGCCTTCACCATGTTCAACGTATTCGACGCCCCCTGCCTGGTAGCCATTGCCACAGCCTTTCGTGAGCAGGGCTCCCGGAAATGGGGCTGGATCACCTTCGGCTTCCAGATGGCAGTCGGCTATGGACTGGCGCTCATTGTTTATCAGATGGGAAGTTTCTTCACCGGAGGCGGATTTAATGCGGGCACCCTTGTGGCCATTCTGCTGATCGTATTCGTTGTCTGGGCAGTATGCAGACCCGCATCGAAGAAAACAGCTGAAAACGTAGCAAGAGCAGGCGCCTGACCACACAGACATCGAACTTTCAGAACGGCCGGAAATCGCAGGATTCCGGCCATTTTCCGTATACGTCCGGTTCCGGGGCATCGAATGGAAATAGCATATTTTAGAGAAAGAAGGTATCCATTATGTATGAATATCAGGTCGGAATAGAAGGAATGATGTGCGGAATGTGTGAGACACACATTGCAGATACGATTCGGAAGGCAGTTCCGGATGCAAAAAAGGTGAAAGCCTCCCGCCGGAAAAACCAGGCCACCTTCCGCACGGAACAGAAGATGGATGAAGCCGCTCTCCGGCAGAGTATCGCAAACATCGGCTATACAATGACTAATGTGGTAGAAAAACAGGTATAGGAAAATGTTCTTCAGAAGGAAGTTTGGTTTCAAAAACCCGGCAATAAAACAGAGAATTCGGACTGTTCTTTTGTGAAAAATGATTGGCATGGATATGCTATGATTACAGTGAACGGTCAACGCAGCAGAAAAAATCCATCAAACGGAGGAAATGTGTATGTGGACGAGAGCAGGCCTGAAGAACCGGGCAAAAGAAGTAGTGCGTGCAAACTACTGGAAAACAGTGCTTTCTGCGCTGATTCTAAGCCTGATTGCAGGAGGATTGTACAGCGCTGGCGGCGCACAGAACAGCAGCTCGTTTTTAGAAGGAACGGGGGACTACGGCTCCTATCACTTTTTCGGGGAAATGGGGATTTCTCCCATGTTTGCGGCAATGGCCATCGGTGTGGTTCTGGTGGTCGTACTTATTCTTATTGTGGTTGCGCTGGTTGTGAATATATTCCTGATTAATCCGCTGGTTGTGGGAATCCGTAGATTCTTTTACACCAACCTGCACGAAAAGGCAGAAATCCGGGAACTGGCGTTTTCGTTTGACCACTCTTATAAAAATGCCGTGAAAACCATGTTTTTCCGTGATCTTTATACGTTTCTGTGGTCGCTTCTCTTTGTCATTCCGGGAATTGTAAAATCCTATGAGTACCGAATGATCCCGTACCTGCTTGCGCAGTATCCGGATATGCCTATGGAGCAGGCGTTTGAGACCAGCAGACGTCTGATGAACGGAAATAAATGGAAGGCGTTTGTTCTGGATCTGTCTTTTATTCTGTGGTTCCTTCTGTCCGGAATAACAGGCGGTCTGGTCGGACTCTTTTATGTGCAGCCGTATTTTGAACAGACATCGGCGGCGCTCTATGATGCGATTACCATAGAGCGACCTGTTTTCGGCGGCATGGGACCGGGCAGCGGCTCCTTCCAGGCATGGAACGGTCAGCAGGGATATCAAGAGTATGGTCAGAACCCTGGCTCAAAGGCCATGGACGCAGGATATACACCGGTCGGAAATGACCCGCAGCAGAACAAAACCCCGTCAGGAGAAACAAACGAAACCCAGGGCTGAGCAGCCAGAATAAATATATTTATCATTCGTCAGTAAAAAACGTCTATGCCGGTAAAAAAGTGTACCGGCATGGGCGCTTTTTTTGTCAGCTGGCATCAACCGGAATGCCCTGGAAGAATGCTCTGAAATCGGATCCGAGTTTTATAACGGTTTTGGAAAAGAGAACGCAGTCTGACAGCAGGAATTTTAGTTGGTTGGGGGAAGCGCAGAATGGAATGACATAAGGGAACGCAGATAACGAAACCTTCCAAAATCTGAAATAGTCAGGGAAACCAGGGAAATCAGCACTTTTATAAATTGACAATGTGTAAACATGGCGTTAAGATTAATAATCGGGTGCTTGCTTACAATAAATTCCAGCTATAAAGCCATAAAATCATAGGGCTGGCACCTGTGTTCACCAGAATTACGGAGGGAGAGAAATTGAATAACAGTACTGTCAGCGCAAATGCGGGAAACAGCAGGAATACCGGTGGCAAGAATTCGGTTAATGAGATCGATCTGGCGGAGATTGCCGGAGCCATCTGGAAAAAGAAGAGTTTTGTTATTCTGTTTGCCTTTTTGGGCGCCTGTCTGGCGCTGTTTATCACCGTAGCGGCGATCAGGCCGACCTATCGCTCCAGCTTTACGGCATATATCAACAACCATTCTACCAACAGCGAAAACAATATTGATTCTCTGAACAGCGGAGACACGGCTGCCAGCCAGTCTCTGGCACAGACCTATGCCGTAATCATGGCCAGCCGCCCTGTCGTGGAGGATGCGATTAAGCAGTCTAAGCTCTCTTACAGCTATGAGGAGATTTCAGACTGTATTTCCACCAGCATTCAGACCAATACACAGCTGGTTACGCTGAATGTGACCATGAGGAACGCGAAAGAGGCCAAGGCGCTGGCAGATTCCATCAAAGATATCGCACCGGATTATATTTCGGATATTGTAGAAGGAAGCTCCATGAAAATCGTATCCTCTCCGGTGCTTGCGACATCCCGGTATTCCCCAAGCTACAGCAGAAATACGGTGGCAGGCATGCTGATCGGCCTGCTTCTTGCGATTGCTATTGTTGTGATCCAGGATCTGACAGATGACAGAATCCGCAGCGCGGAAGAGCTGGAAAGAAAGTTCGGAATATCCATCATCGGCACGATTCCGGATTTTACCGATGCCAGCCGGAATAAAGATAAGTACGGATATTATTACGGAGGCAGAAAAACAGCAGCTTCCGGGAAAAACTCAAAAAAATAGAGCCGGATGTTTCATTCGGCCAGACAGAAAGAAAATTACAGTCCTGAAACGGAGGAACGGATAGAATGGCATTCGGATCCAGCAGAAAACGAAATCAGAAGAAGAAACAGGTCAATGAGCAGAAGCTGGTTCTCACAGAAAATTCGCCCTGGCCGGTGCAGGAGGCATATAAAGCTCTTCGTACCAATATCATGTTTTCCCTGCCGGGAAACCAGAGCAAGGTGATTGGCGTGACCAGCGCCATGCAGCATGATGGTAAATCAATCAATGCCGTAAACGCGGCGATCAGCTTTTCCCAGTTAGGAAAGAAAGTGGCGCTGGTCGAGGCGGATCTGAGGATTCCTACGATATCCAAAAAGATAGGATGCAAGTCAGTTCCGGGGCTTACCGATATGCTGGTTGGGGAATGCCCCCTTACCGACGCTATGCGCAATCCGACAAAGTTTCCCAGACTCACCATAATCCCTGCCGGCAACATCCCGCCGGATCCGACCTGGCTTCTGCAGTCCAATCAGATGAAAGTTCTTCTGGATGGTCTGCGAAAGCTTTACGACTATATTTTTATTGACCTGCCTCCGGTGACAACCGTGGCGGATGCCCTGATCCTTGCGCCCATCCTGGACGGTTACCTGCTTGTGGTAAGAGATCAGGAAACCGAATACCGGGCGGTGGCAGACACACTTGACCAGCTTCGTCTGGCCAGAGCCAAAGTCATCGGAATTGTCTACAATGATGCAGAGCAGTCCGGAAACGGCAAATACTATAAACACGGATATTACAGGTAAGGATGAGAGTAGAAGACATCACAGAGTTTTATGATCTCCACTGCCATTTCCTTCCCGGTATGGATGACGGCTGCCAGACGCCGGAGGAAACCCTGAAGCTTCTGGAGGAGCAGTACCGTCAGGGCTGCCGGGGAGTGGCAGCCACTCCACATTATTATGCCAGGGAATCTATCCAGAGCTTTCTGGACCGCAGAGAAAATGCCGCGGCCAGACTGGTGCAGGCGCTGAAAAACAGGGGCGGGGCTCCGATTCCCTCCATGACCTTCGGAGCGGAGGTGGCCTATCGGGAGACACTGGTAAACGAAAGAGAGCTGGAGCGTCTCTGCCTGGGAAAATCCAGGTATCTGCTTCTGGAAATGCCGTTTAATCCATGGACAGAGCGCACGCTTAGAGGCGTGGAGAGACTGGCGAATACCTGGGGAATTATCCCCATCATTGCGCACATAGAGAGATATGCTGGAATTGCAGAGGAAGCGTATCTGGAAGAACTAATGGATTCAGACTTTCCGATCCAGCTGAATGCAGGAAATTTTGGAAGACATAAGTCAGAACGCAATGCCCTGCGGCTGATTCGCGGAGGACGGATTCAGGTGCTTGGTACGGACAGCCACAACACAGACCGGCGTCCCCCGAACATGAATCTGGCCATTCAAGGCCTGAAAAGACACGGGATGGCAGAGGAACTGGAGGAGATTCTCCAGACCAATGCGGAGATATTTCGTTCCGCCAGAGGAGGGCGGAGCCGCGCAGAAGAAAGCGCAGAGCTTTGATTAAAAAGATAAGCAAGCACTCGCATACCATTTAGACAGGGAGATGACGCGATATGTGGAAAAGAAAAAGATGGGTGCCGTTAGCGGTTCTTGCGTTTCTGCTCCAGCTTTTGCTGGAGGCTTATGCGGCACTTCATATCCGGAAGCTGAACATGCTCCCGGAACGATACCTGTATCTGGCCTACGGGGTTCTGGCAGGCTTTGCGGTTTTAAACTTTTTCCTTCTGTTCTGGGGAACTGGGCACGGACCGGGAAAGAGGCGCAGGGTACGCCGGATCATCGCGATCATTCTGGCCATCTGTATGGGCGCAGGCTCGGTGTATGTGGCTGATGTAACTGGTAAAATCTCGCAGACTGTGACAACGGTCACAGAGACGACGACAACACTTGCCGCCATGGAAGGGGTCTATGTGTTAAGCTCCGACTCTGCCGCGGATATTCAGGCTGCCGCGGACTACTCCTTTGGAATCATGAGCGATTTTGACGCGGAAAACACACAAGCGGCCGTCTCCGAGATTTCAGAGGTTCTGGGAAAACAGATCACCACGGTATCCCGCCCTTCCGCCATCGAAAACGCCGCGGCTCTCTATCAGGGGGATATCAAAGCAATCATCCTGAACGAGGCCTATGTCAGCGCGCTGACGGATACCGAGGATTATGCGGATTTTGAGACAGCAGCAAAGCTGATCTACGAGGTTCCCGTAAAGAAAACCGTACAGAAACAGACAACAGAGGAAGCGGCGGAAGTTGCAGGCGTTTCTTCTGATTCAGCAGCTTCTGCGGCGGGCGACGGAAGCAGCGGGAAATCCCTCGGGGGAATTGTGTCCGATGTAACAGAGCAGTCCTTTGTGGTTTATATCAGCGGATCCGACACCAGAAGCGCTATTCTGGACACCAGCCGGAGCGACGTCAATATCCTGATGGTGGTTAATCCAAGAACACGGCAGATCCTGCTTCTGAACACACCGCGTGATTACTATGTGGAAAATCCGGCCGGAAACTGGGCCTACGACAAGCTGACCCACTGCGGAATTTACGGCATAGACTGCTCCGAAAAGGCGCTGGAAAACCTGTACAGCGTCAAGATCAACTACTACGCCCAGATTAACTTCACCGGTTTTGAAACCCTGATAGACGCCATCGGCGGCGTAACCGTAGATTCTCCGGAAGCATTTGAAGCTGGGGGCTACTCCTTCACCGAAGGGGAAAACACACTGAATGGCAAACAGGCGCTGGCATTTGCCCGTGAGCGCCACGCATTTGCGGGCGGAGACAACGTGCGCGGACAGAACCAGATGCGTGTTATAAAAGCCGTCATCAGCAAAATCACCTCCGATGGCGGCACGGTGCTGCTGCACTACGGAGAGATACTGGACAGCCTCTCCGGGATGTTTGTCACAGATATGAACTCCGATGACATCAGCGCGCTGGTAAAAATGCAGCTAAACGATATGTCCTCCTGGAACGTGGAATCCTACGCCGTGACAGGAACCGGAGGAATGGATACCACCTACTCCATGCCAGGCTATTCACTGTATGTTATGTACCAGAATCCGGATATGGTGACAAAGGCCACGGATCTGATTGACAAGGTGGAAAGCGGAGTCATCCTGACCGATGGGGATGTAGCCGGCTGAGAAAAAGATAGGACAAAAAGATAAGACATTAGAATGAGGGAAACTCATTACTTGAATGATGCGGCATCCTGGCAGGGGTTCCTTCTACACACCTTAGTTTTCAGAAGGTATTATTCGTGTTCAGATTTTTTAGGGGAGGGGTACGGATTAACATGGGATCTGAGAGTCAGGATAATCAAAGCACCTTTTCTCACGATCTAAAGCTGAGAACAGTAAAATTTCTCAATGTGGTGTTGATGACGGCACCGTTTGCCGCCGCCTGGTATCTTGTTTTATGGAAGGATCTTGCATCCCCTTATTATGCGAAGGGAAACTGGCTGGTTATCTTTATTTATTTTATGCTTTACTGGACTCTGGGAAGGACTTATGACGCCTTTCTGGTTTCCTATAAGCGGATTTCCGAGATGATTTACAGCCAGTGTCTGGCTGCATTAATTTCCGGTTTCTTTCTTTACATCTTAACGTGGCTTCTGGAAAAACATCTGCCCAATATCGGAGTGTTTTTCCTGATCCTGGCTGCACAGGCAGTCATTTCCGTTCTATGGTCCTATGCCGCCC